>CAZZCF010000080.1:0-18810 GCA_964652955.1 uncultured Leptospirales bacterium | reverse complement strand
TTCGTTTATATCGTTATATTCTAAATTGAAATACGTGCAAAGATGACTATTATTGCTTACAGGATAGCAGAAAACATGCTTGAAAAAAGCACACTCAATATAATATAATTTGATAGGCATTTCGATATAATGATGCTCGCCTTGCGAGAGCAGCAATCAGGTGGTCAGGTCCGTTCCTGAACCTCCAGCGCGGCATGCGATGCCCACCTGCGGACATCGTACTTGTAGCAGAGTAATCGGAGATATCGAAATGCTCTATTACCGTAATTACACTATTCTCTTCTTCACTTTCTTCAAAGATATCCTGATACGAAAATGGAGGATGAAGATGACACCTATTATCAAAACAAGAGCATTCCTTCTCCTGCCGGTACTGTTTCTCCTTATTGTGGGATGCGCTCAAACAGAAGCGCCGGAAGTTGAATCAAATCCCGACCTCGCCGCGCACACGGCCGAGTTCAAAAAGGATATTATCAAGATTACCGATGGCGTATACGTTGCCATCGGATACGGACTCGCCAATTCGACACTCCTTGAAGGGAGAGATGGGGTTATTATCGTGGATACCCTTGAGAGCGTCGAGGCGGCCAGAGAGGTCAAAAAGGAATTTGACAGAATTACGAAAAAACCGGTAAAGGCGATCATCTACACCCACTTTCATACCGATCACACCTTCGGAGCCACGGTTTTTGCCGGGAAGAGGAAGCCGGACATCTATTCACATGAAATCACCTTGACCTACCTCGACCGAATAGTCAGCATTACCCGCGAAACAACCTATCGCCGTGCCATGCGGCAGTTCGGCAACTTCCTGCCCGAAGAGGATTATGTCAACGCCGGCATCGGTCATCGGCTCCTCTTCACCGAGAACAACACCATTGGATTGATCAGACCGAACAAGACCTTCTCCGGCGAGCGGCTCAATCTCGAGATTGCGGGACTGAAGCTCGAGCTGGTTCATGCACCGGGGGAGACGCCCGATCAGATATACATCTGGATGCCGGAGAAGAAGGTGCTCCTGTGCGCCGATAATTACTATAAATCATTTCCCAATCTCTACGCAATACGGGGCACCGCATACCGTGATGTGATGCTCTGGGTGCAGAGTCTGGACAAGATGCGGGCATTACCGGCCGAATACCTCGTGCCCCATCATACCCGTCCGATAGCCGGCGCGAAAAAGATCCATGAGACGCTGACCAATTACCGCGATGCGATACAGTACGTTCACGATCAGACCATCCGATTGATAAACAAGGGGCTTACGACGGATGAGATTGTTGAACAGGTGAAGCTTCCGCCGCATCTGGCGAATCAGCCCTATCTCCATGAATACTATGGCACGGTTGCCTGGTCGGTGAGAGCTATTTTCGACGGCTATCTCGGCTGGTTCGGCGGCAATGCGACCGATCTCTTCCCGCTCCCGCTCAAGGAGCGCGCGGAGCGATTTGCGAGCCTTGCCGGAGGTGAAGATGCGCTCCGCGAGAAAGCCCGTGAAGCCCTTTTGAAAAGGGATTTCCAGTGGGCGCTGGAACTCGCGGATCAGCTGATCCTCCTCGATCCGGATGACGGTGATGCCCGCGAGATCAGGGTCCAGTCCCTGACCGCTCTCGGGAAGGAGCAGATAGCCGCCACGGGGAGGAACTACTATCTCACCCAGGCTCTGGAGACAAAGGGGGCATTGAAGATAGCGGTAATGCAGAACAAACAGAAGGAGGTGGTGCACGCCATACCCCTCATTTCGATATTCAAAGGGATGGCCGTTCATCTCAACCCCGAGAAGAGCGCCGAAGTCAATACAATCGTGGGATTCCGATTCCCCGACACCGGCGAGGCGTATACGGTGCATGTCCGCCGCGGTGTTGCTGAGATTCAGCCCCGCTTCCCCGCGA
Source organism: uncultured Leptospirales bacterium (assembly GCA_964652955.1). Classification (GTDB taxonomy): domain Bacteria; phylum Spirochaetota; class UBA4802; order UBA4802; family JAKQUI01; genus CAZZCF01. The sequence goes on along the minus strand of CAZZCF010000080.1, from coordinate 16,918 downwards.
AACCGGATATTTCTGTAACCGTTCCATCGACCGTCTGGAAGGAGATAGTCGCAGGCCTTCGGAATCCGGCCCTCGCCCTGGTCGGGGGTGATGTCAGAATCACGGGGGGAACACTCAATCTTGTGCGTTTTCTCGGGCTTTTCAATGACGATTAAGGGGATCACCGATTTCAGCGAGAATATAGGGCCCCTTGGGAATCACGGCTATGCTCGCGTCACCGCCGTGCCTGAGGAGCGCCTTCTGCAGAGCGTCTTCGACCGTCGGCGACCATTCGAGCCTGAGCATTTTCAGTTGCTCATCTGAAAGGCCGTCAGAGACAAGCATGACCGATGCTTTGCGTATTACCTTGACGAATTCCTGAAGCTGCCACTGGTCGATGACAAAATAATCCTCATGATGGAGATCCCGCATGAATACTTCATAATCATCGGTCTCAGAGACCAGGCGGGTGAACGCTTCCCCTCCGATCCCGTCCCGGCATTCAGCCGCAATGATAATGGTTCCCCCCTCGCGAACAATGTGCATGGCAGCGGTGAGCCCCTTTATGGTTTGATACCAGGTTGTGTCGAGGGGATACCCTCCGCCGGTGGTAACGACAATATCAACCGGTTCCGGCACCGTATCACAAACAACACCCCTTACGAAACTTACTCCCTCGGCATGCGCCGCTTCAAGATCACCGCAGAAGATGCCGGTAATCTGTCGCCGCTCGTTCAGGGCGACATTGACGATGAACACCTCGCCGGCCATTCTCGCTATCTCCACGGCGGCATCGTGAAAGGGATTGCCGTCAAGAATACCTTCGCGGGCGCGGGGATGATCCAGAAGCACCGGTCCATGCATATACTTCATAGTTTCAACTCCGGCGATTCCTGGAACAATCAGCTTCCTTCCGCCCGAAAAGCCGGCCATCAGATGCGGTTCAATAAAACCGGTGGCAATGCGCACATCGGCTTCGAGAAAGCGGGCATCGAGCCACACCGCTGCGCCTCCTTGGGACTGCCCGAGGTACCGGTGAGCGGAGAGATCCTTCGCATCGTGATTCTCAACCCGGTACCGCACGGCAATATCCTCCCCGACCAGCTCGAGCAACTCATCACCGACATTAGGACGATGCATCCCCGTGGCGATGAGTATGCGTATGTCAGCATCACCCATCCCCGCACGATGGAGTTCTCTGAGTATTGGCCGCAGGAGTACGGCGTTGGGAACCGGCCTGGTGATATCACAGATGAGAATACAGGCTGTTCGTTTGCCTCTCGCCATATCGAAGAGGCTCTCCTGATATCCAAGCGGTCGGGAGAGCGATCTGGCGAGGAATGCTTCAGGCTCGGCAATCGTCTCAACCTCCCTCATCGAGAGCACCTTGACGACATGCTCCTCCGGGAGAGCTGTCATGCGACCCTTTTTTCCGTAAGCGAGTTCTACTTCTATGGCATACCTCCACCGGTGCTTTCAGCTGTGAATGATCCTCATACAGAGCTCAATCGTCAACCCGAAGATAACATCGATCGGCAGATGCCCCTCTATTGTTCGGTCAAAGAGCATCCGTGCTTCAGCATCGAACTCTTCATCAGCCTGCCAGAAAAGGAGAGCAACGGGAACACGGGGAAGAATTTGAAAAGAATATGACAGATCGGCAAGGTCGAGAACGCCCCCCCCCAGCTTCTCACAGGCTTTCTTAAAACCGTTGCTGTCCTCGCCAAAGCGATCCCGAATCAGATGAGTGGGAACAGCATGCGGACCGGTGAAGAAGGTCACGCCACCGGGGAGGTCTTTTTCCGATATCCACTCGCCGGAAGGAAGTGTATCACTGGCCCTGAGAAGATAAAAGAGGATGACGAGGCCCCATTCGGTATTGACCGGCGGGACTCCTTCGCGCATCGGACAAATATCGGCACAACGGGGATCGATTTCATACTCTTCGCCCCAGGCAGTAAGCCTATAACATTCCCGGACCACGTCGAAGCTGCACAGCGCCCTCCGGCATACGTCTTCGGGATTCATTTTCCCCAATTCCTGAAAAAATCTTACATCAAGCTTGTGACACATAAGTCACCACCACATGCCGAACATTTCCGTTACGGGAATAAGCCGCTCTCTTCTCCCTGCGTGAGGCACGCTCTCCCACGCCCTCGTCATTCATAAAAAAAGTCCCTTAAAAGGTCAAAGAAAAATTCAAACAGCAAAATCGATCCCATTCGATTTTTTTACATTTGCAAAAAAAGATGTACTGAGATAATGTTGCCGCTCGCACTGATAATCAATGGGAAAGGGGATATGAGCATGAAGATTGAACAATTCCAGGATATTCACTATGAGAAAGACGACCAGGGAATCGTAACCATCACCATTAACACCCCGAAGCGAAAGAACGCGATGAGCTACCTGACCTTCCTCGAGTTCTTCTGGGCGGTTGACATAATGGAAAAGGACGAAACGGCAAAAGCCATGATCATTACCGGTGCAAAGGATCCGGAAAACACCGATCCCACCCGTGAGGCATTCAGCAGCGGTGGTTACTTTAGCATTGACGTGCTGGAGAATCTTCCCGATGAGATAAGAAATCAGATAGACATGGCAGATATCGCTCAGAAGAAGCTTACCGTGAAAATGTTCGAATTTGAGAAGCCGGTCATTGCGGCGATTAATGGACTCGCTATCGGTGCAGGATTTACCATGCCCTTTTCCTGTGCCGACCTTATCTATCTGTCCGAGCATGCATGGATTCGGCTCCCCTTTGTCAATCTCGGTATTGTGCCGGAATTCGCCTTGACTTATCTTTTGCCGCGGATAATCGGATTTCAGCGGGCAAAGGAGATCGTCTACTTCCATAAGAAAATTTCCGCGCGGGAGGCATTTGAGCTGGGGCTGGTCAATGAGGTTCTCCCGCATGACGAGCTCCTTCCGACAGCACGGGAGCGGGCACTGCAGCTCATTCCCCCGCAGGGAGCGGGACTTGCCATTCGACTCACCAAGCGGGCCTTTAACCGACCGTACATCGAGGCAATAAAAAAAGCGCTTGATATGGAAAACGAAGGATTGAACAGGGGTGTGACCAGCCGGGACTTCGGTGAAGGGGTCCTCGCACGCATGGAGAGGCGCGATCCGGTTTTCACCGGAGAGTGAGAACGCCCGATTAATCCGAATTCTGAAAAGGCCGGCGACGAATATCTCCCGCTACGAGGCCATTCCCCTCATCCGTTCCAGGATAAGGGGGAGTGCTTCTCCCGACTTCATCGGGATATAGACATCCGTTACCTTCCCGAAGGCATTTTCCGTCGGATTGATGACAATTACCGTTGAACCTGCCTTCTTCGCCTCGAAGGGGAAATACGCAGCCGGGTAGACCACACCGGATGTCCCCAGAACGAGCATAACATCAGAGCTCTGTGCAACCTGATAGGCCCGGGGTAGATCCTGTACTGCCTCTCCAAACATGACCACATCGGGGCGCATCATTGAACCACAGAGAGTACACTGCGGCGCAATCGTCATGAGATCCTGAAGCCGGAACTTTTTCAGGGCCTTCAGTTTCTCCTTGGCTTCACTGATGAGTGGCTTCCGTTCGAACCAGCGCCGCCGCCCGCAGGACAAACAGACCATGCGACAGAGATTCCCGTGAACTTCAATCACATCGGTATTACCTGCTTCCCGATGCAGGTTATCGGTGTTCTGTGTGATAACGGTTTTGAGAATTCCCATCTTTTCAAGATCAGCGAGCGCATGATGTCCGGGATTCGGTTCAGCCTGCTCGAAAGTAGTGAGCATATCTATTAAGATAGGGACCAGATCCTTCGCTTTGCGTTCCAGTGTTCGAATGAGACCATCGACCGTGCCAACCTCGGAAGGGTCCAGTACATCCCAGACGCCGCCGGGATCCCGAAAGGTTGCGATGCCGCTCTCAGCGGAAACGCCGGCGCCGCAGGAGGCAACGGCATTTTTCGCCCGCAACAGTATCGCAGCAGCTTCGGCAATTTCCCTGTCCCATTCACCCATTGTATTTCTCCTTCAGATCGAGTTGCTTCATAAAACCGTATCGCAGAAAAGGAAAAAAGTCAAGAGATAATCCTCATGCCGAATTTCCGCCCTGACCCGGCAATTGACAGTTTACACAAAAAACTTGACAGCATCACGGAGAAAATCCACCGTGCTCATGAGAATTCAGCACTCCATCACTCTCATGAACCCGAACCGAATTCCAACACTTTACCGACCGCTTGCAGCAATGCTCATCATATCACTGACCGGCATTTCCGGATGCAGCAGGTTTCTCTACAAGCAGGTGTACGATAATGTCGATCAGATCCTCATGAATCGAATCGATCACTATTTCAACCTCCGGAGTGACCAGGAAGAAGCGCTGCGCACTGTTATCACCCTCACTCATCGATGGCACCGGAGAAGTGAGCTTCCCCGGTATGTACGCACGCTCACGGCCATACAGCAGACCATCACCGATGGCTGGAGCGAGGAGGAGATCCGATGGCTCCTGCGCGAAATTAAGCAACACCGCAATCGCCTCATTGAGAAGCAGATTCCCGATGCAGCTCGGTTTCTCGCCACCGTGAGCGATGAGCAGATAGACCATCTTCGAATGCGTTTCGACGAATCAAATGAAGAACTCAGAGAAAAGGCGATGCGATCCAGCGATGAGCGATTGACTGAACGGATTGAAAGAGTCCTCGAAAATTGTGAGACCATCTTCGGGCATTTTTCCGATGAGCAGCGAAGGAGAATAACCGCATTGACACGCACCCTGCCGGAAACAACGCGTGCCCGACTGAGATACCGGCAGACATTTCAGAAGAGATTCATACAGCTGCTCCGGCGCAGACCCTCTGCGAAGGAAATTACATGCAGGCTCACCCGATGGCTTCTTCAAAATCAATTTGAGCTTTCGCCTCGGTATGCAGAAAAGATGAAAGCGTGGGAGAGCGCTTTCATTAAAATGCTGATAGCGCTGGATGATATCATGACCAGCGAGAATAAACGTCATGCCGTGCAGAAAGTGTCAGGGTGGATCGAGGATCTCCGGGAGCTCAGCCGTCGCTGAATGGCATCTTCCCTAATCTATCAGCTCGGGCAAGACCGCTGCCAGCGACCCGTGCAGAACACAGGTCGCAATTGCATCATAGGGGGTCTCATCCCTGTTAACGATAATGACTGGATGACCAGAGTGATGCGCGATCTCAACGAAATGGCAGGCGGGGGATACCACCAGGGAGCTCCCCAGCGCCATGAAGAGATCGCATTCCCGCGATGCTCGATCGGCAATGGCGAGGTGTTCGGGGTTCAGACCCTGACCGAAGGAGACAGTATTGGGTTTCAGGAAACCGCTGCACTCATCACATCTCGGCTCCTCATCGCCCGCTTTTACACGCTCGACAAGAGCGAGGATATCGTATTTTTTGCCACAGGAGAGACAGATGCCCTCCCTGTTCGTTCCATGCAGATTCACTATTTTCTCTTCTCGGACTCCCCCCTGTTCATGTAATCCGTCGACATTCTGGGTCAGGAGCCAGAAGAGCTTTCCCTTCTTATCCAGCTTCCCCAGCGCATGGTGAGCTGGATTCGGTTTCGTCCGGAGCATGAGCGGGATCGTCTCAGCTTTATACCTCCAGTAGTATTTTCGCTTTTCCGGATCGCTTAGAAATTCCTGTATGGTGACGGTTGTATACCTGCTCCAGATACCACCGGGACTTCTGAAATCGGGTATCCCCGATTCCGTGGAGATACCGGCGCCGGTGAGCACGGTGATACGCCCGGAGCGCCGGATGAGTGATTTCACCTCTTCTATTCCCATCATACTCGCCACTTTTACAGTATGAACTCTTTTCGAATGAAATGCAAGTCAATTTACCTTTCTCTCTCCCCGCTTTCGTTGATAGTGAGATGCACTTACCGAATATTCGCCCTTCTTCGGCTGAACGGAATCCCGAACAAATGATTAAAAAAACAATTTGCATAAATCTCCGACAGAGCATACACTGAAGGAGTTCAAAGCGGCATTTCCCGATACAGAAGACATTCTACCGGAAACACCGCTCAAGGGGAATCGGCCATAACCATTACACAGCACAGGAGGCGCTGCCCATGTCTATTCTCATCACCGGAGGAACCGGCTTTATCGGCTCGCGAGTTGCGAAAAAACTGGTAGATGCAGGCGAGAACGTCGTCCTCTTCGATACCTCGCCGACCTTCGAGCTTCTCAAGGGCTATGAAGATAAGGTAACATCCGTTACGGGGGATATCACGGCCATCGAGCAGATCCTGAGCACGATCAAAGCACATCGGGTGGAGAAGATAATTCATCTCGCCTACATCCTGGGACTTGAATCGATGGGGAACCCCCATCTCGCCGTCAAGGTGAACTGCCTTGGCACCACTAATGTTTACGAGGCTTCACGGCTCATGGATGTCAACCGGGTTCTCTTCGCAAGCTCTATTCTCGCTTACGGATCCTATCAGAAACATGGCGACAAAGAGCTCATCGAAGACGATCCGATCTATCCCGACACCGTCTACGGCGCATGCAAGGCATTATGTGAATTCATGGCAAACTGGTATCACCTCGCATACGGCATGCAATTATACACTTTGCGCGTCGGGAGCGCTTTCGGCCCGGGAAGAAAGGGTGGTGCGACCGCTTTTGTGAGCAATCTCACCACCTACCCCGCTCTGGGCATGCCCCTGCACATACCTGCAAAACCGGATACCTATTTCCCCTATGCTTCAGTCAACGATGTCGCGCAGGCATTCGTAACGGTCTGCCAGGCGGGCGCGGATACCCTCAAGCATACCCTCTACAATGTCGGCGGCTACACCCATACCGGCGAAGAGCTGGAAAAGCGGATAAAGGAGCTCATTCCCGATGCGGAGATCGGCTGGGGCGATATCGAGCTCTCGTATGTGTACCGGATTTCAAACGCACGACTTCATGAAGATACCGGATTCACCCTCAGCGCGACCATGCGCGACGGATTAAAAGATCATATCAATGAAGCACGTCGAGCGGAGGGACTTCCGCCTGTCGAGGAACCCTCGCCGTAATGTACGAGTGAATGAGGAGCAGCAGATGAAGATACTCTGGCAGAACATCTCCACCAGGGATATACCCGGAATTCCCGATGCCGACATCATGTGGAACGCCATGAGCGAGCATATCATCAATATGAGCTTTTCCGAGACAACCATCGAGTTCGGTTATCTCTCCTCGGCTTCCTACTTTGTCGCCTCGAAGTACATGGAGCTCCTGAATACCGTTCATATACTCGATGAGCTCATCAGACGTGAAGCGAAGGGATATGATGCAGCCATCATCGGCTGTTTCAATGATCCCGGCCTGTGGGAGGCACGCGAATCACTCTCTATTCCCGTGATAGGCGTGGGAGAATCCGCCATGATGCTCGCCTGCATGATCGGACGGAACTTCGGGATCGTTACGGTTCGCAAGAAGCTCATTCCCGTTATCGAGGATGTTATACTGAGGTACGGTCTGGAATCGCGGATGATCCACAACGCACCTATTCGTTCCTGTGAACTCGATGAGAAGCGCTACCCCGCGATGTTTGCGAATCCCGCCGAGATTGCCATTCCCCCCTTTGAGAAACAGGCACTGGCACTGGCTGAGGACGGCGCCGAGGTTGTTATTGCGGGATGTGCCTCGCTTGGACCGGCGCTTTCCCGTGCCGGTTACAACAAGGTTGCCGGCACCAGAATACCGGTCATAAATGCAACTGCAGTCGCAGTAAAATTCGCCGAAGCACTGGGATACCTTAACAGGGGACTTGGCATTTCAACAAGCAAAGCCCTGAAATATCAGTCTCTTCCGAAATCAATTGTCGACGGCATACGAAAAAGCCACGGCTTTACGTGAGACTGCTCAATCACTATCGGATAAAGACTCTGAAGAGAGTCTGGTGGCCGTGGTTTCGTACACGGCTGATCGAAAAGTGATCGTTTTCGCTGCTGTACGAGGAGAAGAAAGCTATACGCTTCAAATGAAAAAAATTCCTGCCGAGGAGGAAACGATGGATGAACAGCATACTCACTCAGGAATACCCCTGAAACCGGTTTATACGACCGACGATATACAGCCCTTCGACTACCATCAGAAGCTGAATGATCCCGGTACCTTCCCGTATACGCGGGGAATTCGAGCAGATCTGCACAAGCGGCGAATCTGGATACAGCGGGAGCTTTCCGGCGAGGGCGGCCCGCAAAAATCGAACGAGCAGCTCCAATATCTCATCGAACGTGGTCAGCTGGGCATTGATGTGATCGGAGATGGCCCGACGAACTCACTGCTCGATCCCGACCACCCTCTGGCGAAAAATGCCATCGGAACGCAGGGAGTCTCACTCTGCTGTCTGCAGGACTTCAGAGAACTCTATCGGGATCTTCCCATCGATAAGCTCCCCGTTTCGAACTCCCTTGCCGCCTTCTTCGCAATTGCCGCTCTTTACCTCGTCGCCAGAGAACGGGATATCCCCCCCGAAACACTTCGCGGATCGCTCGTTCAGGCGCCTTTTTTTGCCGAGGACTGCGGTTATTCGACGCATCTCCCCTTCAAGCTGCGGCTCCGGCTCACTGCCGATTCAATATCATTCTGCACAAAAGAGATGCCGAAGTTCCACTCATTCCTCGAAGACACCTATTTCATCCGGGAAGCGGGGCTCACCGCTGTCGAGGAGATGGCCTTCGGCTTCATCGAGATCCGCTATGTGGTTCGAGAACTCCTGAAGCGCGGGTTACACATTGACAGCTTCGGACCACGCATTGCCATTCTCGTCGATTGCGGTATGGATCTCTTCGAGGAGATTGCCAAGATACGGGCAACGAGAAGGATCTTCGCGCGGATGATGAAAGATGAATTCGGTTCCACCGATCCCCGGACACAGGCAGTCATTATCGCCTCTCACACTTCCGGCCTCTCCATGACAGCGCAACAGCCTTTTAACAACATTGTGAGGGGATCGATACAGACACTCGCACTCATTCTCGCAGAGGTGCAGGCCGTAGAGATATCAGCCTTCGATGAAGCATTCCGAATTCCCAGCAAAGAATCACATCTCATCGGGCTGAGGACACAGCAGGTCATTCACTGCGAGTCCAATGTATCAAAGGTGATAGACCCCCTTGGCGGGTCCTACTATATCGAGCGTCTGACAGACGAAATGGAGAAAAAGATAGTTGATCTGATTCTCGATATTGAATCACAGGGCGATCCCGCCGAGCTTTCGGACAGGGGATGGTTTAAGGGATTTTTCGAAAATGCCATGGAGCGCTCCGCTCGCGATATCAGGGACCGGAAGATACTCAAGGTCGGAGTAAACATTTTTGAAATGCCCCAGGAAGAAGACACGCTCCTGAAAGACATTGCTGAAGAGAAAATAGAACCCTCCTGGTATCGCATCGGTGAAATACAGGAGTACAAAAAATCACGGGATCAGGAGGCACTGCGAAATGTCCTTAAGGAGATATACACACTGACGCGGGAGACAGATGAAAACTTAATGTATCCCATCATCGGGGCCATAGAAGCAGGTGCCACCATGGGAGAGATTGCCGGCGTTATGCGCCTGGCATACGATCATCACTATGACCCCTTCGGCATGATCGAATCACCGTTATAACTCCGGGAGCATTATATGAATACTATAAGAGTGTTAATGGCCATACTCGGCGTTGATCAGCATGAGGTGGGAGCAATAGCCGTCTCACGAGCGCTCAGAGATGCGGGCATGGAAGTGATCTATGCCGGTCGGTTCAATCTCCCCACGACAATTGTGAAAACGGCTCTGGAAGAGGATGTTGACATCATCGGTCTCAGCTGTCACTCATGGGAATTTCTGTACTATGTTGATGAACTGCTCGATCTTCTCGGCAATGCGGAGGGGCACATTCCGGTTATTGCCGGCGGATCGATCATCACGCCGGGTGATGAAAAGAAGCTCATTGAAAAGGGGATTGCTGCAGTTTTCTGTGCCGGTGCGTCAATGGACGATATCGTTGACGCTGTTCGGCGAATTGTCACCAACAGCGTCTGATAAGGTTTCATTCGAAACCGGTCATCGAAATGTTAAACCACTGAACTTTGCAATACTATGCCGATGAATCGACTGCACTCCTAAAATTTCTCCTCTATCCAGTTGAAGAGGACACCGTGGAAGAGATTGAAGGCACCAACCTGACAGTGCTCATGTCCCCCCTCTTCTTCGGTAAATATACGGGTAGTGACACTCCGCGCATTCACCAGCGCCCTCTTAAATTTCTCAACCTGCTCAACCGGGAAAAAGTGATCCGCTTCTCCGGCGAGAATGAGCACATCGCAGGTGATCTTCTCAGCCTCATCCCGCAGATTGTACAGGTCGAATATCCGGAGGAGATCCGCGGGATCCTTCGCGCCCATAGTCCACTGTGCGTTCCGAACTCCCCAGCGAACTCCCGGCGTGTTCCGCATCTTGAATTTTATGAGGGTGTTGACCAGTCCGATACATCCGCTGCTATGCAGAAACCGCATAACGGCCGGAACCTGCATGAGCGCCGCTTCCTGAAAATCGTAACAGACATCGTAGGAGACAACCCCGTCGATTCGTTTATCGAATGCCGCTGCTCTCGGCGCAAGGTATCCGCCGAGGCTCGCGCCGAGGAGCACAATCTTTCCGGGATTACCATATCTCTTGATGAACTCGTCGAGCACCGCCCCGGTCGGCTTCTCCCATTCGGGAGTGAACTGCACTCCCTGCTCCCGAATGACCGATCCCTGCCCCGGCCCCTCGAAGGTGAGGCACGCATATCCCCGCTCACGGGCGGCTGCGGCAATCATGAAATAGAGCTCCTCAAGGGTCGAATCGTATCCGCCATGGGCAACGATAAGCGGTTTCGACCGCGACTCGGAACTTCCCGGATAGTATATCGCTTTGAGGGTGTGCTCGCCGCAGGGAACCGGAATAACCTGATAGCGAACTCTGAGATCTCTGAGCGCGTCGAAAAAAAGCTCAACACTTTTACCGAAGGTCTCCTTTCGCCGCTCATCCTGTGGATGCAGGAAGAACTCGGCCGTTCGATAGTAGTTGTGCGCCCTGAGCAGCGCCCTTCCGCGTCCGACCCGATCAGCAAGCGAGCGCCCCCACTTCTCGACACGGCGTGCCATTCTCATCCATGATGTATACCAGCTCTCATCATCACCCTCGCTAATATCCTTCACAATGGACAGAATCTCACCGGAATCAGCGCCACCGAAGGGAGCATGTCCCAGCGTTCTCAACACCTGGAAGTTATAGGGCTGATCCTCGAAAAATCGTATTGCGCCCTTCGGCCTCGGCTTTACTATCAGATAGCCGAGAAACAGCAGAACAACGATACCAACTGCAATGAGGATATTTCTTCTGTTCATTGATGATACCTCCGTTTCAGTTCTTTTACACGATCTCTGCTTATCAACGCAACAGAAGCGTCGTCTTTTCATTATCGATGATATCCATCGCGCGGCGATAGACCTCTTCGAAGTTCTCTCCGGAATTCCGAAAGTGGTGTACGATGCCGTCAATATGAGAGAGGTGCAGCCCGCCGGCGAGGTGCAGAAGCTCGACATGGACATAGGCTTCCTGGCCCGCCAGCGGATTGAATTTCTGCGGGTCAATAAACACGTCAAAGTATTTCGGCATCGTCGCAATCTGCCAGATACTCTTCGGCTTCCGGCATGCCTCGTAGGTGAGTTTGAGCCTGTGCCTGTGATGCTTCTCGAGAAAATCGATCCGGTTATGCAATCTCGTTATCGCCTTTCCATGGGCGGGGAGAACCAGCTTCACATTGTTTAAATGCTTCATTTTTTTGAGACTTCTGAGATAAGTGATGAGATCGCTCGGTAGTGGTGTAATAGGATAGAGGAGCGTATCGCCGCAGAGCATAACACGGTCACCGTTTTGATCGGAAAGGAGCAGGGCAATGCTGCCGGGCGAATGGCCCGGTACATGCAATACCTGCATGCTCTCCTTTTTGAAGCCATTCAGGCCCAGGGTACCATCACTGATAATGGGACAATCGATGGGAAGCGCAAAGTCAGTGACCTCGGAGCGAATCATTACCTTTCCTCCGCTGTGTGCCGGAGGAGGCATACCCATCGCCATGAGCGCCGGCATCTTTTCCGACCACATCGCGGTCATTCCCCAGGGATTGCAGATCTGACTCGAGTCGGCAATATGCGCAGCGACCTTTGCACCTGAGAGATCAATTATCCTTCTGCCGAGATAGAAGTGATCCAGGTGTCCGTGTGTGAGCAGGATAAAATCGATTTCGCTCACATCGTGCCCTGTGAGGGTGAGCGCGCTGAAGAGCTCCTGCTCGCTGTAATCATCCGGGAGTTCATCGATATCGGGAGGAATGGGCTGATGCCGCCAGTGATAGAACATCTTCTTGGCCATCACGGTGGGAAGACCGGTATCGACCAGTATCAGCACATCATCCTCGATGAGATAAAGATGGGTGGGCCCCGGTCCAATGACGTCCGGGCAGAAGGTCGTTATCTGAAAGAATCGCCGGTTGCATCCGAGGCGGAATTCACGAACGCGGCCGCTCCCTATCTTTTTATTCGATCTTATTGTCTTTCCCCTGATATCCATCGTCATATCGTTTTAGTCAATCCTCATCCTTTCCGGTCATGAAAATCTCTTAATCGCCTTTGATGCTTCATCCACCATGAGCTTTATAAGCTCCTGACAGGTGCTCGATTTCCCCAGATAGTCCTGGAAGTCGTCCCACCCTGAAAATGTTCTGCCGGTTATAGCACGGCACTCCAGCGTTCCTGCCCTCTCCCTGAAGCTTTTCACAATCCCCCTGCCCACGGCAAAGGGCTCCGGATCATCAACCGGTTTCTTTTTCAGAAGATTGAGGTGCCCGATTATAAAGGCCTTTGCCGTCTGGAAAAAGCCCATGCGGCGTATGTCCAGACCCAGCTTCAGATTGATTCCCATAATCGCACCCGCCAGCGCACCGCAGACTCCGCCCTGAAGCCCCAGACCGCCGTCGAACACTACTGAGGCCCGTTCGAGGAGATCGTATCCCGTTCCGGTCTGCTCCCGTATTCCCCTGAGAACATCACGCGCGCAGTGGAAGACCCGCTTCTCCGTATGTGTGCTCCCGTCAGCAGGAAAACCGCTTTTCACAACTGCATGGAGGTGCCGGACAGCGCCACCGATGTGCCATAAGCATCGTCCAACTCTATCGGGAACAAAATAGCGGAGCTGACCGCCGACGGTGTAGAAATCGACTCCCGTTCGGTCTCTGCAGAAGGAAGTCCTGTATCTCCCCTCAAACCATCGGACATACTCTCCCGCCAGAGCAAGCAGTGCCGCCTCGGCAGGAGCGCCTCCCTCTCTGAGCTCGTTGTCGTACAGCAGAGCGAGGCCGAGCGCACCGCCGGTAACCACTCCGCAGGTTGAACCGCTCGCCACAACGCCCCCCTCGAGCCCCGTTGCTGCTCTGAGAAGGATATCATCCTGTTTCGAAATCATATCCTGGAAGACCTCCAGGGTCGCCAGCGCTCAGTTCAGGTCTTTCAGAAGATAGAGGGGAGCTCTTCTCCCCCAGTGAGACGCTTTTTTCATTTTTAGATCTGGCATGGACTCCTCCCCGTTGCGCTTCTCTCTCGTGAAGAGATACGTATCTTATGCAAACCATCAGTGATTATGAACCGGTTCCCGCACCCAATCGCCAGGGAATTTCAACCCTCGGATCATCGATGATCTTTTCCGCAGGAGCAAATGCAGGCAGTCCATCCTTCTCCGAAACCTGCTTGCATCCCTGCTCCATCACGACAATGGCGCTGACATGCCGCCACGGATAGGGGAAAGCAGCGACTGCGGTATGGGTTGCCTTCATCATCGCTACCCCTTCATTCTCCTCTTTCAGGAGCGCTTCAGCAATCTCAGGGATGGTGGCGGTCCCCAGCTTCCGGTGTGCCTCGATAACTCCCTCGCGCTGTCCCCGGTGATACCTTTCAAATATCTCAAAGAAGCGCATGCAGTTATCCCTCCCGACAATGTAATCACCCTCCAGGACATCGTCACGAAGCGCTGCGGGAAAGCCGGCAACAACCTTTCCCCAGCTCGTCCGCGATCGGTGGCCGTCGGCGGCAATCTCAATGTACCCCTCATCGGCCATCTGCTTGTACAGTGAATTGTACCGGATGAGGCCGTTGACCGACGAGTAGAGGAGGACGGGGTTTATCTCGATGGTCACATCGCCGCAGAGCATGATCTTATGCTCGGGATCGTAGATGGAGACATGTCCCGGAGAATGGGCACAATCGGCAATGAGCACCAGCCGGCCGAGCGGCCATCCCTGCAGGCTCACGCTGCCGAATTTAAAGGTCTTCAGATCGGCCATGCGGAGTGGCTCAACCCGATCCTTCATCGACTGAAAGGGGGGGAAAACCGCTCCGAGAATGGTATTGATGACCTGTTCGGCTATTTGCGGGGAGTAGCTTGCAATCTGCGCTATGAGCGGCAAAACCGTTGTAAGATCCTCGAACCAGTTGTAGAATTGACCCCGCGCCTTGAAGTCGGCCAGCCAGTCCCCGGTATACTCCAGAACGGGCAGCTCCCGCTCATTGAGCAGAAAATGGGTCTCCTCAATCCCCACCTCCTCCAGTATATCATTATTGCCGGCATGGTCGAGATGACCCTGGGTGAGGGTCATGTACAGACGGTCAACCTGTCCGCGATAGGAATCTATCAGTGCAAGCAATTTTTCCTGATAAACCGGATTCCGGCCGTTGTCGACCAGAACGAGATCCCGTCCATCCTTTATCAGATAGGAGTTGCAGGTAACCTGAGAACCGAAGAAAACATTGGGGAAGAACCCCTCGATCCACCAGCAGTCCGGAGCCATCTCCTCAACCCGCTTCAGCAACAGAGGATCATTGCGAATCAACATCGAATCGTAAATTTTCAAAAGCGTACCTCCATTTTTTGACTTATATGTTTGCTCACATGCTCGTCACTCGATCAGCCAAGATCGATCCCCTCGCTGTTCATGAAAATGCCACCCTTCATGACCATAGCGATACTGTCGAGGGCGTTGATATCTTTCAGTGGATCGCCCTTCACGGCGATGAGATCAGCGAGCTTCCCCTTTTCGACCGTGCCGATTTTATCCTGCATGTCGATGATCTTCGCATTCACCGCCGTTGCGATTCGAAGCGCCTCGAAATTAGAGATGCCCGCACTGACATAGTGGCGCAGCTCATCGACAAAGCGGCCGAAGAATCCGGTCGGCGTTCCGCCGATGTCGGTTCCCATGCCCACCGTGGCACCCATTCTATGGAGCTTCTGAAGATTCTGTATGGCATGGGGGAACATTTCGATGCCGAACTGATGGTCGAACTGCACCTCTTTCCTTTCCTCTGCGGTGAGCTTCTTCTTCGACTGATCCAGAAGATCCTTCATCCGCTTCGACATCTGCTTGATCGCTTCGGGCACAAGGAACTCCTTCCCCTTCATCTCAACCAGCTCGAGCAGCTTATCCTGTATGAGATCATCACCGAAGGCCATGATGGTAGGCATGATGGCCATCCCCTTCTTCATGAACTTTTCGATCTCTCCGTCGGGAATGATACCATCCAGCGGAATGTGTTCCAGAGTATGAAAGCCCAACTGTACTCCCTTTCTGAATCCATTGAGGAAGGGCTGATGGAGGGCGGACTTGAGGCCGTGATCCTTCCCTATCTGGAGGATTAACCGGTATCCCTCGTCTGAGTGATTCGGCAGTGGTCGCGGATTATACGAGTACGAGTGCTCCTGATAGAGGGTCTTCATCCACTGGGCGCCGAGACCGATCATCCGCTCGCAGCACTCCCGTATCTCTTCAACGGTTTCGGGGCGCTCGGCGTAATTTCCCCCGACGAGCCAGAGAATAACCGGGTTCGTAAAATAGGGTGCCTTCTCCGGGGCGCCGAGCTTGTCCCCCTTCCGGGCAGCGATAGGGGAGAGGGAGCTTATCACCCGCGGGCCGGGAATCTCGTTCTCATCGCAA
Organism: uncultured Leptospirales bacterium; assembly: GCA_964652955.1. Classification (GTDB taxonomy): domain Bacteria; phylum Spirochaetota; class UBA4802; order UBA4802; family JAKQUI01; genus CAZZCF01. Next base: position 880 of record CAZZCF010000080.1, on the reverse strand, counting down.
AGCTTCCGAAACTTAAGCAGCTTTCCCGGTATGGCGCCGACATCGCGCACGGTCGTAACACCTTTCATGACACAATATCTGAAATTGCTCACAATCTGCTCATTTATCTGCATCATGAAATTCAGATTGACGCTGTACATAAAGGGAACAGTAATATGTACGTGATTGTCGATGAGGCCGGGAAGCAGCGTGGCGCCTTTAAGATCAATAATCTTATACTCCTTGAACTGCGCGAGATCGCCGCTCTTCTCGATTGCTTTAATGCTATCCCCCTCGATGAGGAGAATCAATCCCTCCTGAAGCTTATTCCCAATGCCATCGAAGAGTCTGAAGTTGTGGAGCACTACCTTCGGGAATGATACCGGTTTCCAGTCGGAATCGTATCCGCAGCCGGTAAGTGAACCGAGTCCGGTAGCACTGAGCGCAGCACCGGCGCCTATGACACCCGCAGTTTTTAAGAAATCTCGCCTGTTGAGCCCGGATTCCTTTTCGAAATGTTTCCGTAATTCTTGAAGATCATCATTCATCGTAATACCTCCTTATCTCTATTATCATTCCATTATCAGCAATGCCGATTGTCATTGCAAGGAGAATATATCGGCGCCGAGCCGGCATTTCCCCGATAAGTGATTACTCCATTCAGGTTGGACACCTCTTTAAATGAAAAAGCAACTATACGATTTGACACGGCAATCAGGGAAAAAGCATTTCGATAACGGGGTGCCGTTTCGCCATAACGACGGGCATGCGGTCATAAGGGCAACCTGAGCAGGAATTATATGAGGGGCACCTCTAAAAACCAGTATTTACATTAATCCCCAAATTGTAAATACTGGTTTTATCAGACATTGTGCTCACAAGGGGACATCATATTAATAGT
>CAZZCF010000079.1:0-18845 GCA_964652955.1 uncultured Leptospirales bacterium | reverse complement strand
TTCTGCGAATGGCCGCGATGCTTCACGATGTGGGAAAGGTTGCGATCTCCGATATCATCCTCAAGAAGCCGGCGCGTTTCAATGACGACGAGTATGAAATAATGAAGAGCCACACCTATCTCGGTGCGCGCCTCTTCGGGAACAAGCATTCGGAATTCGATGAGGTCGCCTCGGTTGTTGCCCTCACCCATCATGAGAACTGGGACGGTACCGGTTATCCGGGTGATATGGATATCGTTACCGGAAAGCCGATCAGGAAAGACCGGGAGGGTCGTCCCCTGCCCCTCACCGGCGAAGAGATACCCATCTGGGGAAGAATCGTTGCGCTGGCTGATGTCTACGATGCCCTCTGCTCTAAGCGGGTGTACAAGGAGGCATGGGACGAGGATTCAGTCCTCAAGGAGATACGATCGCTCTCCGGTAAAAAGTTCGATCCTGAGCTGGTTGATATCTTTTTCGGCTGTCTTGATGTTTTAAGGTCGATTTCGAACCGCTATCCTGACGAAGAGTGAGGGGCTGTTTCCATTCATGATCGATGATACATGCTCATCGCGCCTCTGATATCATCCCCCTCTCAATCATGAGCTCGGCTATCTGAATAGTGTTCAGGGCCGCTCCTTTGCGAATATTATCCGAGACCACCCACATGTTAATGCCGTTGGGAATCGATTCGTCTTCGCGTATGCGGCCCACAAATATATCGTCCTTTCCCGCAGCGTCAATGGCAAGGGGGTACCGGTTTTCCGCTGGATTGTCTGCAACCGTGACACCGGGGTTCTCTCGCAGCATCTCCCGTACCTCTTCTGCAGTTATCTTCTTTTCTGTCTCGATGTTTATCGACTCAGAATGCCCGTAGAAAACCGGAACACGCACCGCAGTTGCCGTTATCCGTATGGAATCATCGCCTATTATCTTCCTCGTTTCATGGACCATCTTCATCTCTTCCTTGGTGTAATCGTTTTCAAGGAAAACATCGATCTGCGGAAGCGCATTAAAAGCAATATAATGAGGATACACTGCCGGTTTTGGCGGTTCCACTCCCTCGAGTATATCCTTCGATTGAGCCCTGCACTCCTCTATCGCCCTGATACCGGTTCCTGAAACCGCCTGATAGGTGCTCACCACAATTCGTTTTATCCTGGCGTAATCGTGAATGGGCTTCAGCGGAACCACCATCTGAATAGTTGAGCGGTTTGGATTCGCGATGATCCCCTTATGCCATTCGACATCATCAGGATTGACTTCGGGAACAACGAGGGGAATGTCCGGCTCCATTCGCCAGGCAGAGCTATTATCGACAACAATACATCCTGAATCCGCAGCTCTCCGTGCAACCTGTCTGCTGATGGTTGCCCCGGCTGAAAACAAACCGAGATTGAATCCCTCGAATGAATCGTCTTTGACCGGTTCAACTTTAACTTTTCTCTCGCCGAAATCAACGACCTTCCCGACGGAGCTTGAGCCGAGAAAGCGTATTTCGTTGATGGGGAAATTCCTCTCAAGGAGAATCTTTCTGAACTCAATGCCGACAGCTCCGGTCGCACCCAGTATGACGACATTATATTTTTTCATCTCAAACTCCACATTGTACAGACAATAAATCTTACAGCAAACCCACTCCGCAAATGGGGTGGGATTCAATAAGCATTCTTCTCTGAGAAAAAAGAAGTAACATACTTATACTGTCTGATATTTATTGCAAGGATATTTTGTTCCCTGACATTCGTGAGAGATTAATGTATGAGCACACCTCTAAAAACCGGTAGTTACATCGATCACCAAATCATAACTACCGGTTTTATGCATTGTGCACACAGCGACACGACGGTGCGTGTGCCAGCGTGCACAGGATGTACAAAACAATGCCGGCCAAGGGAACATCATATTGATAATTTTTAGAGGTTCCCTTATGATACGATCATTTTTTTTAAGATATTTTATTGACGATATGGAATAATTAATTATATTTAAAGTGAACGAACGTTTGTTCATAATAAGCTATGGAAACGAGAAAAGATCGAATAATCAACAGTGCGAAAGTGCTCTTTGCAGAGAAGGGATTTTCTGCAACGGGCCTCCGGGAAATTGCACAGAGAGCAGATGTCTCACTTGGCAATATATACAATTACTTTAAGAGCAAAGAGGAAATATTCAACGCAATCTTTGATGCACAGGAGATTACCGGTTTCCTCGCAGAATCATTTGAAGAGATTGTCGATAACTTTCCGTTCAATATCGAGCGTGCGATACTTTCCGTGAAGAGAGTCGTTGATGATAATATTGATCTTTACCGGCTTGCGTTCATTGATCTCATTGAATTCGGGGGAAGGTATACCAATCGGATGCTCGAATATATCATCAATTTCGGGAAATCGTTCTTCCAGGAGAAGCTCACCCAGCAGGCACTCGACGGTAAGTTGAAGAATCTCGATTACGACTTTTTTACTAATTTTTTCATGTTCTCGATGATTACTTTTTTTTCTATCTCGAACATACTCCCTGTTCTCAAGGTGAATAACTATTCCGATGAAGAGCTCTCCGATATGATAGCACAGGTTGTCCTGAATGGAATCATAAGATGAACGGGTATATGAAAAATCAAAATGGATCGACCGGGATTGTCACCGAGCTGTTTGTTTGCATTCTTGCGACATCTTTTGTATTATTATGGTGCGACAATGCCTTTTCTTGGATGCCGTCAATTCAACATGACCTTACCGGTCAAAAAAAAAAATACCGATGCGAGCTGAGTGATGCACTATTCGTGATGAATTCCGAGGTCGGCACAGTGATGATGTGTGATGTTACAAATACTCTTACGACAAGACCCCTTGCGCCTATCGGGAAAACGGAAGATTGGTACGCAGCCGCTTCGAATGATACGGTGAGCATACAGAACGATTCTCCGGATGTCGAAAAAGAGTATCAGGAAGAGATGGAGTTTACACTACAGGGCATGGTTGAGCTCGAGAATTTCATTCACGCTGCACAGGATCAGGAACCTGACGAAGCAAATAAGAAAAACGAACTGAGAAACAGATTAAAACTCAGAGTGGGTTTCGAAAATCTCTACCTGCTCATGGTCAATAACGTGTATGTTAATTCATCCATTGTACACGATCCCGCTGAGGATTATCACTACTCGGAAGAAACCAGCGTAGCGCGCAATCTCAGAATCTCCTCCAGGGATGGAGAAGCGACATTCAATGAACTGTATTGCAATTACACCTCCGGTCGCTTCAGAATCCGGATCGGGAACCAGCTGTACGCATGGGGAACTGCAGATGCCTTCAATCCGACATCTTACTTCAATCCCTATGATGCACGCGAATTGCTTTTGAAGGATGACGACGAGTTTAAAGCAGGCGTGCCCTCACTCTCGGCACTGGTTTTTCTCGACAATTACAGCCTCGAGCTCGTGTATGTACCCGTCCATATCCCCATGATTCTCCCCGCAACCCAGAGCTTCTGGTATATCGATTTCGGCGCAATACCTTTTTCTGTAGACATCGAGGAAACCGACGGGCTGGAGCTCGCGCCGGGGAATTCCGGCTACGGTGCCCGCTTTACGGGAACGGTCAGCGGGATAGATTTTTCACTGAGCGGATATCACGGACCGGATCGGGAAGCGGTGCTGATGCCCTATCGGACGGTGCTTACGCCGAATGAACCGATCTCACTGCGTGTTGCCCAGCGGCATTATATCATTAATATGATAGGTTTCGATCTCTCATCAAGTTTCGATAAATTTGTCATACAGTGTGAGGCCGCCTATTCGCCCGACAAAAGGGGACTCGTAGAGCCCGAAGACACCAGCACAATCACCCTCCCCTTTCAGGTTGCGTCCTCATCCTTTATCTCCTATGCCGCCGGATTCAACTATTTTGTCCCGCTCAGCAGAATTCTCAAGGGCCATGAGGGTGAAACGGTTTTTACCTTTGAGTGGTCGCAATCCCGATACTTCGACGACAAAATTGCTTCCCCGCTCATATCCGATATTATCATCTGCAGAATCGAGGACAGCTATTTCAGCGGCCGGGTGCCAATTTCAATAACAGCAATTATCGGGACCAGGGAAAGAGGATATATCTTCTGGCCGAAGCTGGGGTATGACTTCCAGAACGGGCTGACCATAGAGATCGCCTATGTCAATATTATCGGAAGCGGAAAGGATGATTCACCCTTCGACTATTCGATATTCAACAGTTATCGGGATAAGGATATCTTCATGTGGAGTATCCGCTATGTGTATTAAAGAGAAGGCATTCTTCATCATCCTCCTCTTCGCCCTGCTCCTCTCCTGCGGAGGCGAATCACCGGCGGATGATATTACCCTGAGCGGAACGGTCGATATCAACGATATAGCTGATGATATTCACGGTCCCCTCCTGGTTGCGATAACAACGAGTGACGATTTCGAACTCATCGAGAAGGATCCGCTGAGCGCTCTTGTCGACGTACGCTCAGTCGATAGAGCAACCTGCACTTTCAACTGGGATCTCTCCGAAAGCGGGCTTGCGGAGGGAGATGAAGTATTCATCTTCGGATTTGTTGACAACGATTACGAGGACGGGATACCCGATCCCACCGAGGGTGACTATATCGGCTTTTACATTGATGCGGACAGATTATCACTCACCTATCGGCTAAAACGCGGCCGCAATAACAACATCAATATCAAAGTCAATCGGAGAATCTATTCCTTCGATTCGGAGATCTCCGGAACGGTCACCGGCCCACGGGAGGGCGATCTGATGCTCATCGCCTATGCGGGCGAGATCAATTCAATGGATTTCACCCAGTTTGATTTTGATAAAATAATCGGATACGAGAAGCTTGTCAAGGGCACGGAGCCGGTGCAGTATTCGATGCAGATACTGCCCTTCGGGTATGATGTTCCCATCGAGCACGTGTACCTTATTGCACTTATCGACTGTAACGGGAACGGTCTGGTCGACGGCGGCGACATGATTGGCATACACTCAGAGCGGGCTGACAACTTCCCCACCCTCCTCACGATACAGGATGGCGCCCTTGAGGATAAGAACATCGATCCCGTGATTGAGATACCGGAGCCATCGGGATACGATATATCGATTCAGGGCAGCTTCGAACGGCCTGATGGATATGATGAGAATTCCAAGCCGATATACACTATCATCGCTCATACTGATGACATCTCTCGTATCTTCACCGATCCCCTGAGCGTTATTACGTATTTTCAAAGATTGCCGGCCGGCGAAACGACATTCGATATCGCACTCTCGGGAACGGATCTCCTTCCCGGTGATGCTATAATGATACTTGCCCTCTGGGATAAGGATTATATCGCCGGATTTCCCCTCCCCAGTGAGGGCGATCTCATCGGATATGTACAGAACAAGGAGAGCTTTTCGTACACACTCTCCCTGAATGAAGGGGTAAACACGGTTCCGACAAACGGATACGAGTTTAAGATAAACAAGCTGATGTACGATCACAGCGCATCCGTTACCTTTCAGCTCGAGGAGGGGGAAGCGGCGGGAAGCTATAATCCGGGTGATCCGGTCATGGTCATCGCTGTTCAGAAGGAGGGATACAGCTTGCTGACCAGTGAGATTGATATGGACTATATTATCGGGACAATCACTCTCGATGTTGACTTCTCCCAGACACACACCATGCAACTTTTTCCTGCCGTGTACGAAGAGATCGCGGTGCAGAATCCCTTCGCCATCGATGAGGTCTATTTCTTTGCATTTCTCGACAACAATCCGGCAAACGGCATCCCCGACGAAGGGGAGTATCTGGGCTTCTACTGGGATCGATTATGGTTGGTTAAATGGATATACTTCCCGATTACGTATGATGTCATTGATGGCGATAATGTGCTGCCTGAAACGATACGATTTTCACAAACCTACTGAGCCCCTGAATGAGACATGAATCATCGATCAATGGCCCTCGGATGAGCGTCGAACATTCACCTGGGGTCATTCCTTCTATACAGTAAATACAGATGAATGCCATCATAAATCTGATAATAGAGAAATATAAAATAGTCCTCTTCGCCATTGTAATTATCACCATTCCCCTGCTCTACTTCTTCTCACAGCAGAAGTTTTTTAATCACGTCGATATCTTCTTCGAGAAGGATGATCCCGATATTCTCTTTTACAAGAGATTCCAAAAAACGTACGGCAATGAGGAGCTCGCGATAATCCTCTTCAGGGAGAAAGATATCTTCACCGCGAGAAACATCGAGATCGTCCGGAGGATGACTGCTGCGATCGAAAGAACCGGAGGAGTGTCGCGGGTTTTCAGCCTGACAACGGCTGAAGAGATAACGGGAACGAAAGATACGGTTACCTTTCAGAAGATCATCCCCGAGGGAAGGCTCAGCCGGAAAACACTCTCCGCACGCAGGCAGAGAGTCCTCTCTCATGCCACACTCGTGAAGAGCCTGATCTCCGAAGACGGAACGACAACCGCCATCCTGATTGAGCTCAATCCCATTCGGGATAATGAAATAAAGAAGGAACTCCTCCTGTCCATTCAGAATACCTGTAAAGAGATCGCCGGTGATCGCATAACGCTTCACTTCGCTGGCGTCCCCTATGTCGAGATGGAGATGAATTCACTCACCCGGATCGACTTTCTTACCTTTACTCCGATAATCTTTTTTATCATTCTTCTCATCGTTCTGTTCATGCTGCGAGATCTTTCGCTCACGGTGCTCTGCCAGTGCAATCTCATCATGTGTCTGGTCTGGGGAGGTGGCATCTTCTCCATCTGTGGTGAAAAGCTGAATATGGTTACGGTTATCATCGGGGCCGTGCTTCTGGCAATTGCCGTTGCAGACTCGATTCATCTCCTCGCCCATTATCAAACGACATACCGGTATCATAACGGGAATCATCGAGAAGCAGTTCGAGAAACAACGCACGCGGTCTGGTTTCCCTGCCTCTTCACCAGCCTCACGACGGGAGTCGGTTTCTTTTCTTTTATAACCAGCAGCGTCAGACCCGTTAAGATTCTCGGTATCTTTACCGCCTGCGGGGTCCTCTTCGCCTTCGCTCTTACCGTGAGCTTCCTGCCGGCAGTGCTCATGATGATAAAGGGGGGATCGGGGGCAAGGGGAGCATCATCCTCTGATAAATTGAATACAGATCGTCGTGCTCATGAAGCCAGCAGTTCATTTACCCGCATCATGGAGAGGATCGGGAAATTTGCGACCGATTCAAGCAGAAGCATATTTCTTCTTTTTTTGGCAATCATGATCGTGATGTCTGTCGGCGTGTTCCAGATTACCTTTGAAACGAATACCATGAACTATCTTCCGCCGGAGAGCACACTGAAACGGGATATTCAGTTCATCGAGAACAATCTCGGCGGGACTATCCCCTTTGTGCTTCTCCTTCGTGCGAAATCCAGAGATAAGGATTTCACTCATCGTGAGAGCTTACAGCTCATTGACGATATACAAAGAGATCTGATGAATGCCATACCGCAGTTCTCGACATCATTCTCCATCGCGGACTACTTCAAAGAGATCAACAAGGCATTCAACAGCGACCGTGAGGAATACTATCGAATTCCGAAAGTGAGAAGTGATATTCTCGATTATCATGAGATAGGCGATCCGGAGATTCTTGAGAGGATACTGTCGCCCGATAAAATGGAGACCAGGATGTCCTTCCAATCACACTGGGGCTCGAACGAAAGAGCCAAGAGAACCGAGGCATATATCAAAGCGTACATGAAGCAAAAGCTCGGTGAGAAATACACCTATAAATTCACCGGTCTCTCTTCATTGTATATTCACATGGAATTCAATCTCAAGGAGAGTCAGCTGAGAAGCTTTCTCTTCGCCTTTGCCATCATTTTTGTTATGATGTTCTTTGTCTGTAAAGACGTGAAGCTCACCATACTGAGTATGATTCCGAATATCTTCCCCATCGTTATCACACTCGGAATTATGGGCTGGTTTCAGATACCGCTTGATGTCTCCACTATCATGATTGCCAGCATCACCATCGGTATCGCCGTTGACGATACTATTCACTTCATCGTCTGGTATAAGCGCAATGTCCTTTCGGGATTGTCAGTTCAAGAGGCGCTGATAAAAACATATCGTGATGTCGGGAAACCGATAACGATAACCTCAGTGGTATTATTCTGCGGATTTTTTGTGCTCATTCTCGGCTCAATTAAACCCACCCAGGCATTCGGCATGCTCACTGCTCTTTCCATGCTCTTTGCGCTCATCGGCGATCTCTTTATTCTGCCGTCAATGATCATGATCTTCAGGCCCCGGGTGAGGAAAAGGTGAGTACACCTCGCTCGGCACGGGAACGGTGTTATCTCCTGCCACCCAAGAGCGATCCCAACACACCTCTGACAATCTGTCTCCCCAGCGAGCTCCCCATTGAACGGACAGCGCTTTTCATCACCGTTTCCACAAGCGAATCTTTTTTTCGACCCCTCTGTGCCGGTTTTTCTCGCTCTTCCTCCTGTTCGGCCGGCGGTGTGGCTCCTTCGGCTTTGCTCTTGAGCATCTCATAGGCTGACTCTCTGTCGATGCTCTCCTCATAGTGTCCGAAATGTATCGATTGTTCGATGGTGCGCTGACGGATATCCTGATCAATCGGGCCTATCTGGCTCCGGGGAGGAGCGATAAGCGCCCGTTCAACGACACCGGGACTCCCCTTCTCATCGAGAAACGATACAAGCGCCTCACCCACCCCGAGCTCGGTGATTGCCTTTTCAACATCGAGATCGGGATTTGCCCGGAAGGTCTGAGCAGCTGCTTTAACCGCTTTCTGATCTTTCGGGGTGAAGGCGCGGAGTGCATGCTGCACCCTGTTGCCGAGCTGACCGAGAATATCTTCAGGGATATCCATCGGGTTCTGGCTGATGAAATACACGCCGACCCCCTTTGAGCGTATTAACCGCACGACCTGCTCAATTTTATCTTCGAGCGCTTTCGGGGCATCCTCAAAGAGCAGATGTGCTTCATCGAAGAAGAAGGCACATTTCGGTTTTTCGGGATCACCAACTTCCGGCAGTTGCTCAAAGAGCTCGGACAGGAGCCAGAGAAGAAATGTCGCATATATTTTCGGTGAATTGATAAGCTTCGTTGACGAGAGGATATTGATGATTCCGTAACCGTTTTCATCTACCTGCAGGAGATCATCGATATTGATTGCCGGTTCTCCGAACAGTCTGTCACCACCTTCACTTTCAAGGGTGAGGAGGCTGCGCTGTATCGCACCGATACTGGCTTTAGAAACTCTTCCGTACTCAGTTGAGAATGTATCGTCATTATCACCCACATACTGCAGCATGGATCGGATATCCTTCATGTCCAACAGCAATAAACCGTTGTCGTCTGCTATTTTGAAAACCAGGGTAAGCGTTCCACTCTGTGTTTCATTGAGATTGAGCAGTCTGCTCAGCAGGAGCGGGCCCATTTCCGAAATGGTCGTACGGACGGGATGCCCCTGCTCTCCGAAGATATCCCAGAAAGCAACAGGATACCCCTCGAAGGCATGATCCGACAGCTCCATCCGCTCAATCCGTTCAGAAATCTTTGGATGCTCTGTACCCGGCTGGCTGATTCCGGAAAGATCCCCTTTGACATCGGTCATGAAAACGGGAATCCCATTTCTGCTGAAATTTTCAGCAATGACCTGAAGGGTGACCGTTTTCCCCGTTCCTGTCGCTCCGGCGATGAGGCCATGACGATTGGCCATCCCCGGCAGGAGATGGAGTTCTCTGTCGTTCTTCCCAATTATCATCGGTTTTAATCTCTCGGACATATATCCTCCAGAATTATAGTACCGTAATCGATACTGAATATTCTCCTGATGCTCTCTTAAAAGTCAATACTATTCGGAGAGAAACCATTGCGGAAACACTCCCTTACTGTTCATAACAGATTCTATTCCTCCCCTCATCCTTTGCCTGATAGAGGTACTTATCAGCTTCCCCTATCAGACATGCTGCATCGGCATGCTGCTCTGCATCAAACTGGACAACGCCAAAGCTTGCCGTAATGGAATAGGTATTCCCCGAATCGTTGAAGACATGCGACTGTATCCTCTCTTTTAATCTTTTCAGTACTTCCACTGATTTATTCAGATCGGTGTCCGGAAAAACGAGCAAGAACTCCTCGCCGCCATACCGCGATATGATATCGACTTTCCGCATGCCTTCAGTGAGAAGCGTGCTCACACGCCTGAGGACCTCGTCGCCGGCATGATGTCCATAGCGATCATTGATCTTCTTGAAGTGATCGAGATCGAGCATCGCAATTGAGAGGGGGTTGCCTCTCCGTTGTATTCTCATGAGCTCCCTGTTCAGCAGGATGATGCCCTGCTTGTGATTAAACAATTTTGTCAGGCTGTCGTGAGTTGCCCTGATGTACAATTCTCGTACCAGAAAGATGATCTCGAGAGCGACATTAAGCTGATCAGTATACTCCTCAATGAGCGCTCTATCATCTTCCGTAATACTGCGACTGGTGAAAATGTGAAATGAGCATCGAAAACTGCTGTTTGCGTTCAGGAGCGGTACAATAGAAACTGTCTTTAGATTAAGCTCGGTGAGCACTTTGTGCACCCGTTCCTCGTCAATATTGGAAAATACTCCGGTGAGCTCTAAAATCTCATTTTCGCCGAGCTCATTGTATTCAAGAATGTTCTTGTTGACCTCATAGACGCTTTTTATGACATCCAGCGCCATCTCGCTGCGAATAGTTATTCCATTGCTGGCGAGTATCGATTCCGAATGGCGATCGGTTGAATAAGCAAAATAGATGAATTCATTGTAGTTTTTATCGAATATATTGAGTGAAACCCCGAGTGCGTTAAAACGTGCTCGAATATGATCACATATGCCATTAATAGAGTCCGACCAGTCGCCATCAATCATCTGGAGCAGCTGATTGAACAGACCCAGGTCAGCGTTTTTATAGGAGATATACGCATGATGGTTATTCTCCTTGTATGATTTCGGTTCGGGAAGATTGCTCGATGGCATTATGGTACTCCATATCTTTGATGGTATAAGCGGACCGCACTATCTCGCTCTTCTCACAGGAGTATAGAGGGACACTCACTTCTGCAGCATTGATAGTGTGATATATCAACTTTAAAGATCAACACCTTCTGTCGTTTGCTGTATTCGAATCAGAAAAGCGTTCCCTGCTCATCCCTGCTCTTGTCAGGTGAATCTTTCAAACTGTCCAGAGTGAGCGTTCCCGCCGGGGAACTTTCCTCGGCAACTGAAATATCATCTCTGAGCTTGAGCTTAACGATCACTTTTTTTATATCCTCCCATACATCCTTTTTCAGGGGACTGGCATCTCCTCCATTTCTGAGTACATATGAGGGGTGATACGTTGGCAAAACGGGAATGCCCCTGAAAGAAAACCAGTTCCCCCGGATTTTCGTGATCCCCTGCTTCGTGTGAAGCAGAAACCTGGTCGATGGATTTCCGAGCGTTACGATGACCTCCGGTTTTATGATGTCAATCTGCTTCAACAAAAAAACCCCGCAGCTACTGGATTCTTCTTCGTCGGGAGGACGGTCCTTAACGAATTCCAGATTTACGGTCGGCCGGCACTTCACCACGTTGGCGATATAGACATCGCTGCGCTTCAGGTTCATCCCCTTTTCGATGATTGCCGTGAGAAGCACTCCGGCTCTCCCGACAAAGGGTTTCCCCTGTATGTCTTCTTCCCTTCCCGGCCCCTCTCCGATAAACATCACCCGTGCATTCGGATCGCCCTCTCCGAAGACGATATTCGTTCTTGTGCAGTGCAGTTTACACCGCTGACAATCACCTATTTCTTCTCGCAACTTCTCCAGGAGATCTTCATGACTCGGCGAATTGGCGTCCGGTTCCATAGGTTCATACCCAGTATCGAATTTTTCTGATAATTTTCCCTCGTACTTTCTCACAGGCCTGAAACCCTCCCGTGAGCGCATCTGAAGCACGAAAAAAATCGAGTGTATTGAGATCAAGGAGATCCGGCTGTATGAGCACCGTTGGTTTTTGATATTTCAATACCAACATAGTGTTCGTATATTCCATTATGTCAACCGATTGTGAAATGATCTCAAAGATGTTGGGTAATTTTTCCGCTTTCGGAGATTCTCTCCCAAGCCACTTTTCCACTGAACGGAACCATTTTTTATCCGCTATGGTGCTGAACAGTTCGTAATGCCGGATGTTACTCAACGATTTTGCAATCTCCAGACGCACCTGTTTCTCCTCGACAGTATCATGCTTGGACATAGTACGGATCAGCTTCCTGATCCGTTTGTTGCTAACCGTCGGATGGAGATTCACGGCGATGGTATAACCCGCACCCATGTTCTTGACAACATCGATAGGAAGTGGTTTGGAAATACCACCATCAACGAGCACCTTGTTCTCATAGGTTACCGGTACAAATATCCCCGGGATGGAACCGCTTGCCCGTATCGCCTGGAGAAGATTACCGCTCCTGAAGACAACCGGCATTCCGGAGTACAGATCAGTGGCAATGATACTGAGCGGTATGGGAAGTTCATCGATGGTGACTGAATCGGGAATGAACTGCTTCATGAATTTCAATGCTTTTGCTCCTTCGATAAGACCGGATCGTGGAAAGACCGGATCGAAAAGGGATATCATGTCGTTCCACTCCAGGTGAAGAAGCGCTTCTTTGAATTCTTTCAATGTTCCGCAGCAATATACTGCGCCAACGACAGCCCCGGCGCTCGAACCGGCGATCATGTGTATCGGGATATTCAATGACTCGAGATACTCTATAACTGAGATATGGGATATCCCTTTGGCGCCACCACTTCCGAGAGCGAGTCCGACTTTTCTGTTTCTGAAATATTTAAAAAGGTTAATCATTGGTACGAACAGAACCTCGCGAAATTCGCGTAATTACATCGTGAAGGTATTTCATCCAATGAGCATTCTATTTATACGAAAAAATGCACTCTTTCGAAAATAAGCATTTGAACGGCACAATTATATGCACTAAATATCACAATGGCCGGATCATTTCGTCAATACATTTTGATTCATTGATCTCTCTGACGCATAAAAAAATATAAAAAAGAAATAATGAGAAAAAAATAGAGAGCCCGACTTTTAAAAAGTTGACATCAAGGGCTATTTTCAATACTTTGTCTACGATCGCGCGGTGGAGCAGTTGGTAGCTCGTTGGGCTCATAACCCAAAGGTCGCAGGTTCAAATCCTGCCCGCGCTAAAGCGGCGGAGTAGCTCAGTAGGTTAGAGCACACGGCTCATATCCGTGGTGTGGGGGGTTCGAGTCCCTCCTCCGCTATTTCTGCATGATATTAATACGATATAATGTATCCCATATGCCTGCATTCGCAAAATCGCACGCGGGCATATTTTTTCTTACATCTGCGTCAGTACACGTGCGCCCTTTTCTCGCTTATGGAGAGGAATATATTTGCTGCTTTTCCTGAGTGAAGAGAGGTAACCCGGCCTGATAATCTTGTTCTGGACTATCTGTTCAATGCGATGCGCTGACCAGCCGGTAACACGTGACATGGCGAATATCGGAGTGAAGAGCTCATCGGGAATTCCCATGAGTTTATAGATAAAACCGGAATAGAAATCAACATTCGCACAAATCGCCTTTCCCTTTTTCTTTTTGAGAAGCTTCCTGGCAATGTCAGCGACCGTATCCAGGAGCTTGAATTCTTCAAGCGCCCCCTTCATCCGTGCATACTCTTCTGCGTATTCTCTGAATATAACAGCTCGAGGATCCGAGAGAGTGTAAACGGCGTGTCCCATGCCATAAATTTTTCCGGAGCGATCTCCCGCCTTCCCCTCGAGTATTTTAATAAGATAAGAACGGATCTCCTCGGCATCATTCCAATCCCTGACGTTATACTGAATGTCTTTCATCATTGCCATTACCGCTTCGTTCGCACCGCCGTGAAGATGCCCGCTCAACGATGCTATACCGGAACAGATTGCCATATAGGTATTGGCACCGCTGGAGGACACTGTCCGAACGGTAAAGGTCGAATTATTACCGCCTCCGTGCTCGGCATGGAGCATCATGGCCATATCGAAGAGATACGCCTCATAGCTGTCCGGCTTCTCCCCCTTGAGCATGTAAAGAAAGTTTTCAGCCATGGACAGGTTGGGAACCGGCCTTATGAACATCAGATCGCTCCCCTTTCGAAATCTCATGGCGTGGTAGACATATGCGACGATGGTGGGCATTTTCGCGATGAGGTTGAAGCACTGCAAACTGGCATCTTTCATTATCGATGAATCGGGATTTTTATCGCATCTGCTCAGATGAGAGACGACCGAATGCAGCGCATACATCAGATTATCGTTTTCACTCTCCTCCAACAGGATGCTCCTCTCGGCCCTCGTAAGATGTCTTCTCTTATACAGTGCCTGACGCAAGCGTTCCAGATTTTCTTTAACGGGAAGCTCACCTGTTAAAAGAAGGAAAACAATCTCCTCATACCCAAAGCGTTTTTCACGATGTATCTCCCTGACGAGATTGCTCACATCGTAGCCACAGTAGTAAAGCTTACCGTCAGCAGGTCTGACGGAATATCCAGAACCATCCTCATTCGCTATTTTCTCATAGCCTAAAACCTCTCCCTTTGAAGTAATACCGACGATAACTCCCGTCCCGTCTTCATTTCTCAGACCCAGCTTAATATTTTTTTCCCGTATCGTCTGTGGAGAGATGGCATCATGAGTCAGTGCCAGCTTTTCAATTTTGTTCAAAATGTGTTCCATCGCAAACCTCGTTCCATTACATGCGTATTGGTCGTATTACTTTTATTTTTGCTTCATTTTTAGATTTACAGACACCATCACCTCTCAGAGGGAGTACTGCAACGGCAATCGGTATTCGTACACCGCCAGAAGCAGCACTGAGAATTAATAAAGATGATGATATTCTATTCGTAAAACTTTATTATGGGTCCCTCTGAAAACCAGTATTTACATTGATCCCCTAATTATAAATACTGGTTTTATCAGATATTATGCACACAGCGGCACGATGTCGCGCATGCCAGCGTGCACAGGAGGTGCGAAACAACGCTGGCCAAGGGGACATCATATTAATAGTTTTTAGAAGTCCCCTTCTATATCTCCGGCAGAGGAAACCTCGATTATGAGCTCTTCACCATAATAATCATGAAAAGTGCTTTCGACTCGTCAAGCACATTTACGGATCACTCACGGTAAATGTATATGATCTGATGATGCAGGTCAATGCGAACTCCCGCACCTTCAATACGGGATTCTTCAACCGGATTATTATACGAATCGGTACAGAGTACCCCTCTACTCCTTCGATTCGGCGATTATCAGCCCAACAACCTCAACGGCAGTTGACGAATCATATACGATTTTTTCCGAACAGAGAAATTCCTGGATCATGTGTGCGGAGCTCTCAACAGTGTTCATGAACCGTTTGACTGTCAAGAAGCATTATATCGTTTCCATCTCTTCTGCTCACGCTGAAGAAAAGTATTAAACTTTTTCGCTTCGTCTATTTGAATGCTCATGACCTGTTGAAGAACAGGATGCTGGAATGTTACTTCGACAGACCAGAGAAAAAGCCCCTTGCTCTTCAGAACTTTTCCCTCAAGAGTATACTCGCCATCTCCCAGTATGGGGTGCCCGAGAGAAGCGAGGTGTCGGCGGATCTGATGATACCTTCCCGTTTGCGGCCAGAGATCAACGAGCGTGAGCCATTGACAGGTAAGCGAGGGGACCGTTCTTATCGACTGATATCTGGTTGCGGCATGTTTGCCGTCCAACGGGTCAGAGATATATCCGCTCCCCTCCAGTCTGCCAAGAACAATTGCCCGATACCTTTTGTGCACTTGTCTGTCATGTAACTGCTCACTCACCTGTGAGAGCACTCGCAGCGTCTTCGCCACAATGAGCAGCCCTCCTGTCGGTTTGTCTAGCCTGTGTACCGGTTTCGGCCATTTGAGGGCATCCGATGCTTTACTTACCGTGAGATTATAACTGAGAGCATTCTCAACCGTTCGATAACAATTCCCGTTAACGAGAATACCGGGAGGCTTTTCGATTACAGCGATCCAGTTATCTTCGAAAACGACCTTTAATGGAACTCGATAGGATTTGGGCGGGGTGCGTTCATCATCAACGATCTCCAGGACCTGGCCGGGGTGAATCCACGTCCCCGTTGGTGGAACCTTCCCGTTCAATCTGACAGCACCTCTCTTTATGGCCTTCCGTGCGCTCTTCCTGCTTGGAAAGATATCGAAAGCATCATAGAGGTAATTCTCCACCCTTCTGCGTTCCGCGTCAGCCGGAATTGTATGTGTTTCAACTATCCGCATGAGAGATCCAAAAGGTATGCCCAACGCTCTCCGAAATAGTTCTGATCACCGTGCTGCTCGGCAGTGAAAGATTGACCGTGAGCCATAGTGAGAGAAATTGACCAGAGTGTCAAGTCAAGCGAGCGTGACGGGAATGTTTTGCTTGACATATTCATTACGATTTCTTATTGCTTCACACCATGAGAATATATACAAGATTAATTCCCCTTATAGTGATCCTCGGTATTTCGCAATTACCTGCCGAGGGATTAGAGCTCAAGAAGGTAATTCGTGGTAATATCTCGCCAAAATCCGTGGTTCATTCCGGGAAAGGGCTCTTCTTTGCCCAGAATATGATGTACCGTCATACTGTTACCGTGTACGACAGGCAGTATCAACTGGTCAAAACTATTCCGGATTCGGTTATTCTCACTCATTTTGGCTATTCGAGCAGGAAGGGAACATTCCGGGGATCCCCGGTTGAAGTTGCCTTTTCTCATGATGGGAAGTATG
This sequence comes from uncultured Leptospirales bacterium, assembly GCA_964652955.1. Lineage (GTDB taxonomy): Bacteria > Spirochaetota > UBA4802 > UBA4802 > JAKQUI01 > CAZZCF01. Next base: position 1,982 of record CAZZCF010000079.1, on the reverse strand, counting down.
CGTGGGTTTCCAACTATTGCATGTTCGGTCCCGGCTTTCACCGACCGGGTCACGACCGATGTACGCCGGCCGGAAACTACGACATGAGTTATCTTTACAAGATAAACACCGAGTCCCTCAAAATCGAAGAGGTTATTCGAGTCGGATCTGTTCCCAAATTTGTTGCCACCACACCCGATAACAAATTGGTACTGGTCAGTAACTGGTGCAGTTGGGATTTAAGTGTTGTTGATACGAATTTGAATCGGGAGGTGCGGCGGGTTACCATTGGCCGCTACCCGAGGGGGATTGTGGTGAGCCCTGATTCTTCCGTTGCCTACATCGCCGTCATGGGTTCTTATAACATCGCCGTTGTTACATTGCAGGATTTTTCCGTCAGCTGGATAAAAGGCGTCGGCCGTTCACCAAGACATCTCAACCTCGACCCGCAGGGGAAGTATCTCTACGCAACGCTGAACGGTGAAGCGGCTCTTGCAAAAATTGACACGAGTTTGAGAAGGGTTCTGAAAAAGGTGAGCACCGGAAGTGCTCCCCGGAGCATGACCATTTCAGATGACGGGAGATATCTCTATGTCGTCAATTATAAATCGAACACCATGAGCAAGGTGCGAACCGGTGATATGAAAGTATTGCAGACAGTTAAGACCGGTCATCACCCCATCGGCATAACATATGATCCGGTTCAAAGGGAGGTCTGGGTTGCGTGCTATGGTGGATGCATTATGGTATTCAGGGACTAGCTCATCAACCGCGTCCACACAGGTGATGTCCTTATACCGATTTCTTGATGACGATATTGTATTTCTTCAGCTTATTGTGAATTGTCTTTCGTGATATCTGCAAGGCACGGGCAGTATTGGTAATATTGTAATTCATCAATTTGAGTACTTTTTCGAGATGATCCTTTTCAACTTCGTCCAGGCTTTTCACTGAATGCTCACCTTCATCACGGTGGTTCTCAAGATCGACAAGCGGTACATATCCTGATGAGCTCGAGGATTCAAACTCAAGAATACTCCGAACCTCATCTATACCTGCCTCATTCTCGCTCGTGAGCAGGATGAGACGCTTGATGACGTTTTCGAGCTGTCTGACATTTCCCGGCCATGTATATTCAGTGAGCACAATCCTCGCATTGATTTTCAGGTTAACATTTCTCCCATATTCGGTATTGAATTTTTTCAGAAAGTGATTGATGAACAGTGGTACATCCTCCTTCCGTTCTTTAAGGGACGGGAGGTAGACGGGAACCACATTGAGCCGGTAATAGAGATCCTCACGAAAGGCACCATCCTTCACCAGATTCCGCAAATCCCTGTTGCTTGCGGCAACAACTCTCGTGTCAACTTGAATGATCTGATTGCCGCCGATCCGCTCAAACTCCCTTTCCTGGAGAACCCGCAACAGTTTTGATTGCATCTCTATAGAGAGATTGCTGATTTCGTCAAGAAAGAGAGTGCCCCTGTTCGCAACCTCGAACTTACCCATTTTACGAGACACCGCACCGGTAAAGGCTCCCTTCTCATGTCCGAACAGTTCGCTTCCTATAAGATCATGCGGTATGGTGCTGCAATCGATAGAACGGAATGGATACTGTTTACGATTGCTGTTATAGTGAACAGCCTTTGCGATAATCTCTTTGCCGGTTCCACTCTCGCCGATTATTAAAATGGTACTGTTCGTATCGATGACCTTCTCGAGTGTCGCGAATATTTTCTGCATACGCGGGGAGCTGCCGATAATATTCTTGAAGCGAAAGGACTCGCCGACCTGCACTCTGAGCTCATGTACCTCCTGCTCGAGATAGAGCTTCTCACATATATTTTTAATAATAACGAGAAGTTTTTCATTATCGAAGGGCTTCACCAGGTAATCATAAGCACCGAATTTCATCGATTGTATAGCACTCTCAACATCCTTTAAGGCGGTTATGACAACAACGGCTATTTCAAGATTCTGTTCCTGTATCTTTTCAAGGACAG
>CAZZCF010000078.1:0-19097 GCA_964652955.1 uncultured Leptospirales bacterium | reverse complement strand
TTTCCGAAATAGATCCCTCAAAGGCAACGGTCTACGATCTCAACAACCGATACATCGATAGCCAGGGAAAGATGTACAGCCTGAAATACAACCGACGCAAGCGGAAGATCGAGATTGTGCAGATAATACGAACGCCCGCCGAATCGGCGCCCTTTTACGAGCAGAAAATACGTGAAAGTCGAAAAGCACCCCAAAGCCCGCCCGGTGCACCATCCGAGTCCGAGGAGCTAGCAGAAGCAGAGATAGCCGAACCCGAGGTGGCGGTTGAAGAAGAGCACTTTGATCCGGGCGAATTCATCACGGAAGCACTCGAGCTCATGACGACCCACAAGGATCGCCTCTACGGCATCATGGTAAACATCAACAACTCCCCGATATTCCAGAACATTGCACCTGAGACATCAAATGATCTGCAAAATCTCTTCAGGAATATGGATATTGACGGGATACAGCGAATCGAAAAGGTTATCACAACCCATAAGGAGCTGGTGAGCTATCCGCGCTCCGTCTCCTATTATCTGACAAAACTCGATGGGAAAGATAAGAAATTTGCTGAAGATATCGGCGATGAAAACAGGCAGATGCGATATATTTTTCTCAATGAAATGTTTCACGCCATTCGCAATCTCTACAGAACCCTCACCAGGATTCTCGATGAGGTAAAAAATATTTTTAGAGAAATTAATACCGGAGACCTGAGCAATCTCACCCATCTCGACAAGCAGAATATCGATGATGCGAAAACCTCTATTGAGAATACCGTGAGCGAAATCAGGGAGCTTCTCTCGAAATTACTGCGCCTCGAAGAATATCTCTCCAACCCGGATAATTTTTAATCCCGGCTGCATTTCACGGAGCGATCACAATCACCGTGCCCAGCTTTTTCAGAGGTTCCTGTAACTCCTTCCTGCCAACCACAACCGTAATCACGCCGTGCTTGAGGAGCTTCTCGCTGCTCTTCAGGACTGCATCCCCGGTGACCGACTGAATCTTAAGCGGATAATCCCGTATAAACGAGACCGGGAGGCCATTATACTCCAGTGAGAGGTATTTGCTCAGGATATCGAGGGAGGTATTAAACTCGAAAATGTAACTGTTATTGAGAGATCGCTTTGCAAAGGAGAGCTCCTCCCGTGTTACCGCCGCTGAAGCGATGAGGCGAATATTCTCCTGCAGCAGCGAAAGGGTTTTCGGGGTCCGATCATGATTGCTCTGGGCATATGCCAGGAAAATCCCCGTTCCCTTGCGGAACCGCAAAATCGATTGCACGGCATAGGAGAGGCCCCGCTTGACGCGAATCTCTCTCATCAGCCGGGAATTGAACGATCCTCCGCCGAGAATATAGTTCATCACCTCGAGCGGGTACATGCGCCGGTCACCTATCGATGGCGCAACGGTACCGACCACCATTGTCGCCTGCGGTATGTCTTTCGGTATCAGGAAAATCGATTTCGAGTTTTTCGCAACGGTTTCGCGCAATGGTGACGACTTCACAGAATAGAACAGCCGTTCACCACTTTCCAGGGCATGTAATTTCGTCATGTACTTCTTTACCCGATCGAAATCCAGCGACGTCGAGATGCCGACACTCAAATTTTTTGCCCTGAAGTACCGTTTCCACTTATCCATCAGATCGCTGCGCGTGATTGATCGTATCGTCTCCTCACGCATCACCGATCCGTACCCCGCACCGCCGAATATGAGCTCCCGGACCTTCTCGAACGCTATCTGTGCGGGATGATCCTTCTTTCTTCTGATCTTCTCACCGAGCAGCGATCGCACATTCTCGACAGACTGCCTGTCGAAATTCGGTTCGAGCAACAGATCACTGACGATATCGAAGGCCAGTGCGGCATGCCGCTCAAGGACCTGCAGGACGATAGTGGTCCTCTCCCACGAAGCGCTTATGGCGAGCCTCCCGCCGATCGATTCGATGGATCGGTATAATTGTTCGGAAGGATATTTCCCGGAACCACCAAGTGACAGCGCCCGTGCCAGAAAATCGGATATCCCCGCCTCATTCTTCTCCTCATAGAGCATCCCGAAACCGGCAGAGACGATGATGGTCAGCTGCGGGAGCTGATCCCGCAGATAAAACACCTTGATGCCATTGGGGGTGTTGAACGTGGAAACCGGCGGCAGCTCAACCGGTACCGGCGTATCATCCGCGCATATCTCCCGGACGGGAGTGATGCCCATCGGGAAAAACAGGAGGAGGGAAAAAATAATTATTCTCACTCGCGTATACCGATTCATACATTCACCATTCGTCTGTTATCTGTTGACTGCTTCATTTCTTTTCCTCGCTTTCGAGCATTCCAACGGTCCTGTTTCGCTGAATGAAGTATTCATCAAGCACCCGGCGCACATCCTCAACACCGATGCGTTTCACCGCATCGAAATAGGTCGTTATATAGTGCCAATCGTTGAACACGGTCTGATAATAGCTCAGAAGCCGGGCTATCCCCATATTTGAATCGAGATCGAAAACCATTGACGCCTCAATGCGATTCAGGACCTTCGTCATCTCATCGGTGCCGAGTGTTTTACGCAGTTCGACAATCTCTTCATAGAGCGCCTTCTCCAATTCACCGAGGGTATGCGGATGCCGGGGGGCAGCTTCAATAAGAAAGAGGTTGTCATACCGGGCGCCGGGATAGCCGTTGTAGCTGCTTACCGATGAAGCTATCTTTCGATCGAGTATAAGAGAGCGGTACAACCGCGATGTTTTCCCATCGGTCAGCAATCCCGAAATGATATCACAGACAAAATCATCGCGGGAGGGAGCGGTCGGTTTATGCCAGCCAACAATCAGACGAGGACGTGACTCATGGCGCACGGTGATCCGGCGCTCACCCTGCTGCGGGGGCTCCTGTATTGCCGTCTCAGGAGGAACGGGACGCTTTCGCATCGCACCGAAGTATTTTTCGAGAATGGCCACGGTTTTCTTCGTATCCTGTTTTCCGACAACGGTTATCGTCATCCGCTCAGGAACATAATGGGTCCAGTAAAACCGTTTCAGATCCTGTATCGAAAGGAATTTAATGTTGGAGCGCCATCCGATAATGGGATGCCGATAGGGATGCGCAATATAGGCCGCTGCGATAAACTTCTCATAGAGCATCCCGGAGCCCTCGGATTCGTACCGCATCAACCGCTCCTCATACACGGTATTACGTTCAAGATAGAACTCGCGCATAATCGGATTACGGAGCCGCTCCGACTCGAGACGGGCCCACATCTCCAGCTTCGACGTTGGCAGCTCGATGACATAGGCGGTGCGATCACGCGAGGTGAAGGCGTTGAATCCCACACCGCCATTCGAGGAGTAGATCCGCGAATAGGGAGCGCTCCTGATGTATTTCCGGTGCTCCTTCTGAAGCTCACTGAGCCTCTTCTCCAGAGCGGGTATTTTCACATTCCGGGGATTGACGAGCCGCAGCTTATCGATCGTTTCGCCGACGGCTTCGATAGCGTCGAGAATCTTCTTCTCCTTCCTGAAATCCGTGGTGCCGATAGTATCGGTTCCCTTGAAGAGCATGTGCTCCAGCATATGCGCCATGCCGATGGTACGGTAACTCTCATCAGAGGAGCCCACCCGGAAGGAGATGATGAGGGCGACGGTCGGCGCATTCCCCCGATTTAACATCATCACCGTTATGCCGTTTTTCATGGTGTGTGTTAACACATTCTCTTCGAGATATCTACCGGGATTCTTAAATCCGTCACCTACCACATTCGAAACATTCAGCAGCAGGATCAGTACGAGTGTTCGCTGTATTATCTTCATGCTTTTATTTCCTCACGCAGCCAGTATATCACCCTTTCCTTAAAAGCACAACACGATTTCTTATAAGGGGACTTCTAAAAACTATTAATATGATGTCCCCCTTGGCCAGCGTTGTTTTGCACCTCCTGTGCACGCTGGCATGAGCGACGTCGTGTCGCTGTGTGCACAATGCCTGATAAAACCAGTATTTACAATTTGTCGATCAATGTAAATACTGGTTTTTAGAGGTGCCCATAAAGATATACTATAAAACAGGATTCACCGGATGTTCATGATATTTTCAACTGTTTTTCATTCGATTCCCATCACGCACGGATGCGTATTACGATACTACCGTTACGACCCTCTCTGCATTCGTAAATTAAAAAGTAAATAAATTACCGCTCAGTGTGGCGAAAAAATTTGATTTGAACCGCTCATGCACTATATTGAGCTATGAAATTCAAATAGTTTTAACCACAACACAGATTGAAAGTGTTGTAGTAACAGGACGGTATATATGAAAACAGTGCTCAGAATTCTCCTCATTCTCATCGTTATCGGCATTGCTCTTCCCCGCACCCTTCAGGCGAACAAAACGTCGGTGACCTTACTCGCCCCGCAGGAGGTGAAAAAGGGATCCGAGGTCACCATCACCGTCAAGGTTTCACATGACGGAAACAACATCCTCCACTACACGGACTGGGTTGTTCTCAAGATTAACGGGAAAGTGGTGAAGCGCTGGGAGTTCTCACTGCTGAACCGACCCGAGAACGAGAGCTTCAGCAGATCGGTTACCGTCACCGCGAATGAACCGCTGATAGTGGAAGCCCAGGGAAACTGCAATATTCACGGCAGCGAGGGAGTTGTCACGCTGAATATCAGCGTTAAATAGAGAAACTTTATTTGCAGCAGAAACGCAGGGCATGAACATGCGAATGCTGCGGAGACATACATAAAAGCTTCCTGCATACGCGGAACCGCCCTTACACGCGATAGCTTAAAAGATGAACCGCAGATGTTATTTTTTAAATCCTCACTGCTTATCCGAGAACCCCCCTGCAAAACCAATCTCTGCAAGCTTTTCCATTACATCGATTATCTCAGCACCACCCTCCTCGAGAGCTTTCTGATGAACATCAGTGATCAATACCGTTCGCATCGCGCGTTTGGTATATTTTACGGAAAGCGGCTGGCATCTCATAATCTTCCCTGCCATAGTGCATGCCGCATCAAGAAGCTGCTCCTGGGGCACCACGGCATTGATCAGACCGATTCTCAGTGCCTCCTGAGCATCTATTCTGTCACAGGTTAACAACAGCTCGTTGGCTTTCTGCCTGCCGACAATTGCCGGCAACACGGTAAAGCACCCATAACAGAGCCCACCGATTAACGCGCCGAGAAAACCGATAATCGTCTCCTCCGCAGCAATAATTATATCACACAGTATTGCCATCTGAATTCCTTCTCCCAGCGCATATCCATGTATTGCCGCAATAACCGGCTTATCGAGATGAAACAGCCGGCTCTCCATTTTAAGACTTGCGAATTCCGGCTTCTCTGACATTGGACTATCGAGATCACCTCCCGACGAGAAGGCTCTCCCGGCGCCCTTGAGAATGACGATCTGAACGCTCTCATCAGACTCCAGTTCACCCAGTGCCAGATGGAGCTCATTCTTCAATTCCAGATTTACGGCATTCAACTTTTCCGGCCTGTTGAGCGTCACGATGCCTATCCCATCCCTCTTCTCAATCAGTATGTTCTTATAAACCATCTCTACGCCTCCTGAAAGGTCCCTTCATTCAATGTATGCCAGTACCCTCATAAGAACTCCGGCATACCACAAGAGCATAGACTCCCTGACGATGCTGTTCAACTGAGATGCTTATCGGAATATATCCTTGTAGATCTCCCTCAGATCTCTTCTCAAAACCTTTCCCACATGGTTGACCGGAATCTCGTCAACGAAGACAACCTTTTTGGGGACCTTGAAATTCGCCAGATTCTTCTTGCAATACGCTATCACATGCTCCTCGGTCAGATCCGGATCTGCCTTAACGACTGCCGCAACAACGGCCTCCGTCCACTCGGGATGATAGACGCCGAAAACAGCGCAGCCGCCGCTCATCACTCCCGGCATGCCGTTAATGATCGACTCGACCTCCATGGAAGCAACATTAACTCCTCCCGTCTTTATCATATCCTTGATACGATCGACGAAATAGTAGTAACCATCCGCTCCCTTCCGCGCAACATCTTCGGTATGATGCCAGCCGTCGCGAAAGGCATTCTCCGTTGCCTCCTCATTATTGTAATATCCCTTCATAACAGCGGGGCTCCGAACGGCAATCTCCCCCGGCTCTCCGTCAGGGACTTCATTATCCTCTTCATCGACGATTTTGAGTTCATTGAGATCAAAGGGCTTCCCGATAACATTCCCCGCTTCAGGCAATCCGGTGCTCTTGTTGAACTTCGCCGATGTCCCGATATAGCACTCGGTCTGATTCCACTGCGGTCGAAAATTCGATTCGGGCAGGAAATCAAACCATTTGCTCAGAGTATCGAGCGGCATCGCACCCCCGAACCAGGATATCTCCTTCAGTGAACGGAGCTTTTCCTTCAACTCCGTATCAATGAGCCGCTCGAAGAGGGTAACCGGTATGGCGATCCAGGTGACCTTCTCCTTCTCGATGATATCGAGGGTGCCGAGCGGATCATCAGGCATTGAGCCGACAATGGCATGCGCGCCGATGGTAAGGGCCGACCAGACGATCATCGAAGCACCGTGATAGAGCGGAAGAAAATGACCGGTAACGCCGTCCTCCTGCTGGCCGCTATCGCGTCCGGCCCATGCCATTGCCGCATAAGCCATGTTGCGGTGCGTGAGATCAATGCCCTTCGGGTACGCCGTGGTGCCGCTGGTGTACATGCGAAAGACAATATCCTCATCATCGATAACGACCTCCGGCTCATCTGAAGGAAACCGGTCAGCGTAAACGTCTTCCATATTCACCCATCCGTCAGGAACCGGCATGTCTGACAGGCTGATATACGAAAACTTCTCTACGTTTTTGATATCATCCTTTAGGGGGAGAACCTTTTCGACAAGGGAATCTTCAACGAAAAAAATTCTGGTACCGGAGTGGTTTATCTGATGGGCAATCTCATGACCCACGAAATTGACATTGATAAAGGTCGCGGTAATATTCGCCTTAATAAAGCCCCAGGTCGCTATAATGAACTGCAAACAGTTATGACACATCAGTGCCGCAACGTCACCCCTTTTTAATCCGAGGTCGTAGAGTCCGTGTGCGAATCTGTTCGCTGCCTCATTCAATTCCCGATAGGTAAGCTTTTCACCATCACCGGCACTTTCACCCTTTGGATAAAAGGTGATGGCTGTTTTTTCAGGTATTCGCCGGGCGTTACTCCGTAGAGAATCACCCAGTGTTTTTCGACGCATCAAGTGGAACTTGTCCATAACCAATTCCTCTCTTTTTTTTAATATGGTTCATATGATGGGGAAAAATTGCATTGACATTTAATAAAACTATTAGTATTGTCAATTATATTATTTGTAATTAATACTAATTGAAGTGTTGGTTTAATTTTAACCAGATCAGTGTCGTGCAAGGCGGTTTCAAATCATTCTTCTATTCAACGGAGAATGATGCCGGCGGGAGCATTTATCTTTCGAATCGCCCCTTCTGCGGTCCCTCCACCCACCTCCAGGCTGTTTCTATCGCGACCGCGACATCACGGTACTCCGCCTCCCAATCGAGAAGGTCCTTTGCCCGCTGCGGAGCGGCAACCAGTATCGGGGGATCGCCGGCCCGCCGTTCTCCGTATTCCAGCGGAACTTTTCTTCCCGTCACCCGCTCCGCCCGCTGAATAATCTCCATCACCGATACCCCCTCGCCCGTGCCGAGATTACAGGACACGGAATGACCTCCGCTTTCGAGATAATCGAGGGCATTCACATGTGCCCGCGCCAGATCGATTACATGAATGTAATCGCGAATACAGGTGCCATCGGGCGTGTCGTAATCGGTTCCGAAGACGGTGATCTTCTCGATCTCACCCGTGAGCGACATGAGAACGCGCGGAATGAGATGGGTCTCGGGAGTGTGATCCTCGCCCAGTTTCCCGTCGAGTGAAGCTCCGCACGCATTGAAGTACCTCAGATTGACCGATCGGATACCGCAGGCCTCTTCATAATCCTGCAGTATGCGCTCCAGCATCATCTTGCTCTTTCCATAGGGGTTTACCGGATTCTGCGGATGGTTCTCATCGAGAGGGATATACTCAGGATTGCCGTAGATTGCGCAGGTGGATGAAAAGATAAACTTCTCACAGCCGTGCTGCCGCATCGCCTCCAGAACCACCAGCGGCGCGGCGGTGTTGTTTCGATAATACTTCCCCGGTTGCTCAATGGATTCACCGACGAGGGTATAGGCCGCAAAATGCATGACGGCGGTGATACGATACTGACTGAATATCTCATCAACGAGCTTCTCATCAGACAGCTCACCGACGTAAAGCGGTATCTTCTCCGAGAGGAGAGCTTCCCGATGGCCGTATACCATGTTATCCAGCACCACGAGGGGGCATCCCCTATCGTGCATCATCCGCACGGTATGCGACCCGATATAGCCGGCACCACCGGTTACCAGGATTCGCTCCTTCATCGACCTCACACCTCCTGCGCCGTCTCGCCGGGAGCAGCGATTGAACATAAGGGGCAATTCCCCCTCTGTTCGCCTCCTCGTCAAAGTGTAAAACGGAGCGATTACCCTATACCAGCACCGTGCCCATTACAAGTTAATTTTTACTCATGATGATAAAAGAGCGGAACCGAACTTTCGCTGCACCAAATAATAGTTGAAAAAAAATCAATCTCCGCTACCGTGTGGAGAATCGGCTATTGCATAGTGAAACGCCATCAGCACGGGCAGCACTCATGAGCGTACAGCGCAATTCCCAAGCCGGCTCCCCGCACGCACGCTTCGGGGTTGAGAGCGAGAGAGATGCCATGAAATATCGCATCATGCTGAAACAGCACCGGGTCATTCCACGTTCCGACTCTTCAGGACACTCGATTCCCCATCATACGATGAGAGGCAATGGCCAGTTATGAAACGAACAGGTATCCTTACGACACTCCTCCTCCTCGTCGCGGCGACAGGCGCGCTGGCATTATCCGAATCGCAGAAGATCACAGCGCTTCTCGATGCAATCGAGGAGTCGAATCTGATATTCATCAGAAACGGAACGGAGTACTCCGCCTCCCGCGCCCGGGAGCACCTTGAGATGAAGCTCTCCCGTGCCGGAAATCGCATCAGAACCGCCGCACAGTTCATCGAGCACCTGGCCAGCCGGTCGTCGATGACCGGCTCCATCTACTACGTGAAATTGCCCGACGGGAGAAGGATGCGAGCCGCTGACTGGCTGCGCGAGAAGCTCGCCGATATTGAGCGGGCTCCCCGAAAACGGTAAAGCACCCGATACCACTGTCCCACTGACGATACCCCCTTCAAAGCAGGCGGCATCACCCGCCACTCATGGTTCTGTATATATGCTATACGAGAGTATCAATATGCAGACATCTTTGCGAACTTCAGCAATAACAACGTGAAAGACATAAGCGCAACGAAGGATAGTTTTAGCAAAATTGAACATCACGTTGATAAATACCTGAAGGGAAAAGAATAGATTGCAGCATCATTCCCCCGAAGGGAGATGATAAGAGCTATTCCCCTCCCGCCGGGACAAAAGTGAATTCCGGAATGTATAAGGGCCAGCGGAATTTGCTTTTCACCCAACAACTATGTACATTTTCTATTGAAGAGGCAATCATCCTCCGAGGAGGGGACCACCATTATGGAAGAGAAAACAATTCATCACCGTCGGAAAGGACCCGACCGGCTGCTTATCTTGATAAATGTCCTGATTCTCATCTCCTTCTTTATTGTTTTCCTGATTATCATCATTGTCCTCCTGCCGGAAACCTCCCAGCAGCTTCTCGATTATCGAAAACTGGATGCATCATACGGAGAGAACTGGAAGAGCAGCCTTCTGCAATATGCGCTGTACCTGATGATACTACAGGTGCTCATCTCAGTCGCGGGACTTATTATCCGCAGCGCACGCCATAAACGCAGAACCGATCGTTACCCCGCATCACTCATCACCCTGGGCATACTCTCGCTTATCGGTGTCGTACTCTTTATAGTGCTCTGAAAGCGGGGCTTCGGGGAATCCGCGGCGTGCTGATACTTCGGGAAGGCCCGCAAGTATTATCTTGACAAACCGGTATCCGTTCACTACCCTTTGCCGTATGATTTTTCGGGATCAGGCGTAATCACCGTGAATAAGAGCTATCATTACAGGCAGGTTATACTTCCCGGCGGTGACCTGCACTACCGGGCTCTCCCCTGTTAATGATTCTTTCGGTCATTGAAATCGGTATTGATTCTTCGGGAAATAGTACGCTTTGAGGAGTGGCTGGAGGGAACGATATGAACATACTGATCTATATCTTGATTGCAATTGCCGCCTATATCTTGGCGAGCCGTCTGTATGCACGTTATATTGCGCGATCGCTCGGAGAGGATTCGTCGTGTCCGACACCGGCAGTGAGCATCAATGACGGTCGGGACTATGTCCCCACCAAGGGCTATGTTGTCTTTTCGCATCACTTTTCAACCATCGCGGGAGCAGGCCCCATTCTCGGACCCACGGTAGCCATACTCTACGGTTTCGTGCCGGCATGGCTCTGGGTGGTTCTGGGGGGCATCTTCCTGGGAGCCGTTCACGATTTCACCTCGCTCTTTATCTGCATGAAGGAGGGGGGCAAGTCGATGGCAGAGGTTGCCCGAAAGACCATGGGGAATACCGGTTTCAACCTCTTTATCGGCTTTACCATACTCATGATCATTCTCGTTACCTCGGCCTTCTTGAGCGCGACGGCCATGTCGCTCACCTCGCTCTGGCCGCTGAAAAATCTCGGTGTCAGCGAGTCGGATACCCTCCTCAAAACAGTGGTTATTGACGGTGTGGTACACGGCAAGATCGGCGGAATCGCCTCAACTTCGGTGATTATCATCACTCTCACGGCACCTCTCCTGGGCTGGCTCATCTATAAAAAGGGCATCAGCGGATACATCGCCTATCCGCTCGCCGCCTTTATATGCGTCGTCTCAGTTTTAATCGGCATCGAATACCCGGTTACCCTTGACCCCACCACGTGGATGATAATCATCTCAATCTATGTCCTCTTCGCCGCCGGCGTGCCCGTCTGGGCGATACTGCAGCCGCGGGACTTCATCAATGTGCAGATCCTCTTCGGCGGGCTCATTCTCCTGGTTGTATCTATTTTTATCACCGGTTTCAACGGGCTGAGCATCACCATGCCCAGCTTCAACCTCGCGGAGGGAGCAAAAAACCTGGGATTCATCTGGCCGATGATGTTCATAACGATTGCGTGCGGCGCGATATCCGGATTTCACTCCCTGGTCGCAGGAGGCACCACGTCGAAGCAGCTCGCCCATGAGCAGGATGCACGTCGTGTCGGCTTCAACGGCATGCTCCTCGAATCGCTCCTCGCCGTCTGTGTGTTGATAGCACTGGGAGCAACGCTCAGCTACGTCGATTACAAGAGCATCGTCTGGCCAACCGCCGAGGGAGCGAAGTCGAATCCGATACTGGGCTTCGCCCTCGGGGCCGGTCACCTCTTCAATATGGGTCTCGGAATCCGAACCTCCCTCAGCACGGTGTTCGGAATACTCCTTGTCGAGGGCTTCGTCATCACCACGCTGGACACCGCCGTCCGGCTGAACCGCTACCTCTTCGAGGAGCTGTGGAGCATCATCTTCAAGAATCCACCCGAGCTGTTCAAAAAGTTCTGGTTCAACTCGGGGCTCTCGGTGCTCCTGATGTGGGTGCTCGCCTACTCCAATGCCTTCAGCGCCCTCTGGCCTATTTTCGGCACGGCCAATCAGCTGCTCGCCGCGCTCGCTCTTTTCGCCATATCGAGCTGGCTCCTCCTCATGGGGAAGCGCTATTTCTACGCGCTCCTTCCGGGTATCTTCATGATGATCACCACCATCGCGTCGCTCCTCATCCTGCTGGAGCAATACGTCAAGGGGGCAAACTACATACTCATGGCGACCGACATTCTCCTTCTCATCCTTGCCATCGGGGTGGTTATCCTCGTGACGAAGCGGTTTTTACGGCGGCGCTCGGAGGAAGCGGCGACATAGCGCACTCTGAGTCGGGAGAGGATTGTTATACTATGGCGACAGGTTGAAACAGATCGCTCTAATGAATTGAAGCGGCGTGCCGGTGACTGGACATGTTACACTGAGGAAAGAATCATGCCGGTTTCCATTAAACGTGTATACGAACAATCAACGCCCGGAGATGGCTATCGCGTTCTTGTTGACCGAATCTGGCCACGAGGCCTGTCAAAAAACGAGATTGTAATCGATGAGTGGATGAAAGAAGTGGCGCCGTCAGATCGGCTGCGGAAGTCTTTCCACAGTGGAGAGTTGACCCGTGGCGAATTTCGCAAGAGGTATCTTTCAGAACTGAAGAGCCACCGGAATGAGCTTCGACGGTTGGTACAGATTTCCAAAAAGGGTCAGATCACCCTGGTTTTCAGTGCCCACAACAGAGAGCACAATAATGCGGTTGTTTTGATGCACTATTTAAAGATGCTGGGAAGCAGCTGACACGGCAGATGCGCCCGGATAGTAAAAGCGCCGATACTTCGACGCTCAGATTTTGCCGCCGACAATTTGCGACCTTGGACGCAATACCGATGAACAAGATTCATACCGAGTATCTGAAGTACTTCTGGCCGCTGCGACACTATCTGATTACCTGCGGCAGCCATCGGCAGGCGAACATCATCGCTGTCAGTTTCTGTATGCCCGTCTCGAAAGAACCGCCGATGATTGCCTGTGCGATTGGACAGCAGATGTACTCTAACAAGCTCATTAAGGAGACCGGGGAATTTGTTGTTAACGTTCCCGCTCGGGAGCTGAAACGTCAGATCTATTACTGCGGCTTCCATTCGGGAAGAGATGTCGACAAGTTCGTGGAAACCGGCCTGACCCCGCAGCCCGCCCGCCATGTTGCCACATCAATAATCGGAGAATGTGTGGCGCACATCGAGTGCCGTGTTGAACAGATCATCGAAACGGGCGACAAACATCTGTTTGTCGCCACGGTGATCGACGCTTATGCGGACGAGGATGTGGAGCGGGGCAGCAGAACGGTGGAATACGCAACGGGAGATTTTCCCCGGAAAGTTTACGGCACGAGATTTCCGTGACTTTTATTACTGCCTGTTTGTATATCATTATATCGGTCAGAAGCAAAAGGGACGCCGCCTGAGAGCGCAAAGCCTCACCTCTGCGCACCTCGACCTTACTTCGGCAGGCTCAGCACAATTCGGCACACTTGCCCCCCCTGCTGCGGCAAAGGACGTACTTGATGGCAACGATGTGTGTAATGCGCGCTCAAAAGCAAAAATATAAAGTTGTTATTGGGATTCCATGAAAGTCGCTAAAAAAATTAACAAATCCGTTTATATTCCCCTCGCGTTAATCGCCCTCTCGCTGTTAATTCGCCCGGTGTTCTTCAACATTATGTATGATAAAATATTATTCAATCGAGGGCATCCGGAATTTGGTGATGACGGCACGATATATATTATCGGTCAGAATGCGGCATTCTGCCTCAGTGCCCTCTTCGCCCTCGCGGCGGCACTATTTTGTTTTTATCGACTGAGGAAATCGAGAAATAAAAAAGAACTTCGTATTTGATAATAACAGCTGCCATGCTTCTGTTCATCTTCTGGTCGGTGATTATGTTTACGTGAGAGAGCTGCCTCAAGGGAACTTATGGTGGGAAAGTGCCCTCACTCCACTGCCCCCCTCTCCCGGGAGTTGGAGTAAGAGGAAGGGAGAGGGGGATGCATAAAGAAACCACCTTTGGAAAGAAATATAATTTCCAGTCAGCGGAACCGCAACAGTGCACTTCTAGAATCGGATGAGAATATGTATAGTAATGCATCAAACCGGGGCATTTGATATCCTCGCTCGTCCCGCCGCAAATATCACGTCCTGTGATTGCGGCTCCGGCGGCCATCCAGGCCGCCTGCTCGCCGAGGATATCAAATGCCCCGGTTGTTTCCGTTATGGGTTTAGGTTAAATCTGAAACGGACTACTTTTGAAAGGAGAGGAATGATAGTCTATACTGCCCCGATTTCAACCGATAACGAAATTAGAGTAAAAACAGGTTTAAATTGGAGGATGCGATGTCTATACTGATCCCCTGACTTGACAAGCCACCTATAAGACATGGTATATTATGAAGTATGGAGGATATATCATGGAGAAAGTAACTGAAAACGAAAGTGCTCAGCGATGAATGACCGAAGAGAAAGCAGCACTGGCGCTGAGTATCATAAAAGAGTAATATTCAAAAAAAAGGGAGCTCGGACACGATGTCCGAGCGGCGAGGATGACACAGGATGTGTCTGCCGCAGCTTATGATTAAGGTATAGACTTGCATATTAACACGGAAGTCGGGAGCAGGCCCGGTCGCGGCGCATGAGCGACCGGACGACCAACACGACGTTGGAAGTGTCGGCGGGTGCACGGATGCACAGGAGCCGACCTCCACGGCGACTGAGTGGCGACTTTTTCTTTGGCTACTTTCTTTTTCGTCGGTAAAAAAGAAAGTAGCAGTTACCCCTCTTTCCAAAGAGAAACCCAGACAAAAGCCCACACTATCATCAAATATTGTAAATACAATAAAGTATAAAATATTGTATATTTCACAATTGGCCAGCCGGCTGGCCAATTGATTCGTGTTCATAAAAATTTAAGTACATACTGAATTTTGCAACCGGTTGCAAAATTGAAAAAATCGGGGCAGCTCCAAATCCATTTTTTCATTGCAATCCCTCCCAAACCATTTAAAAGAAGCCGGTGTTGGGTTGACTATTGAATACACGTAATATACTTGAGAGAATACAAAATACGGAAAGCAGGAGATACCATGGAAGAGAAAACGAAGATCGGCATAATCATCTGTGATCGCTACCGCAGGTGTGCAGGCGGAAAGTGCTTCAGATCGCTGCGCAACAGGGAAGGTGCATTCAGCCGGTACAGGGACAGGGATGTTGAAGTTGTCGGGTATACGACCTGCGACGGGTGTCCCGGTGGCAATGTCGAATATGCCGTGGATGAAATGAAGAAAAACGGAGCAGCGGTGATACATCTCGCTACCGGTCTGGTTGTGGGGTATCCTCCCTGTCCTCATATCACCTCTTTCCACGACTTCATCGAAAAAAGGTACGGCCTCGAAGTCGTCTATGGCACCCATCCGATACCTCAGAAATATCTCACTATGCACAGCAAGCTGGGAACCTGGGATGACCCCGCGTGGAAGGAGATCACTCAACCGACCATGGCCGATGAGGAAACCCGTTTATCCTACGACTAGCAAACAATAGGATATTTTTAAGCGGTCAAAATCGCGACAGAGAATGGCCCGGAAAGCCGTTCTATCGTGCCCCGAAAAGAGGAACTCGGTAAAGCGTTTAGCCCCTCTTACTCACCGGATTTACTGCGCAGAATAAGGTCAAACACCTTATATTTTTCGAAGAGCATATCGATCACGACAAGAAGGGTCATAAGGAATACAACATGGAGAAAACCGTAATACGGATTCCAGCCGAACCGGTGAGCCCATTTGCCCGACAAAATGGACATTGCAATGGTAAATGCGCCTGTCCCTCCCGCTGTTATGATGAAAAAGATCAGAAGCGTTTTGTCATGATAAATCCGGCGGAAAATATTTAACAGCCCGATGCCCCCTATAAACGCCAATAACAGATAACTCCACGGAACAGGAGGAGTCCCGGTTATATTCGGATTATACCAGATTCCGATAACGCAGATTCCGTACCACTCGATGATGAACGCCGGCCAGCACCAGACGAATGAGGTGATTACCGCCTTGTAAAAATTCCGTTTGTCCTTTGTTACCTTCCAGAGAATGAGAATCGCCACGATAACACCGATGAGGCCGTAAAACCAGAAATCAGTTAATGACATTGAAAACCTCCTTATTATTACGTGAGCGTTAAAACCTGCTGAATGATAAACTTTACATTTTTATCTTTTGTCGAGAGCTTCTCTATACGCTCCAATTTTGTCCCGATGGCGCTTCTCCTCAGCGCAGATTCTCTTTACGCGCGCATCGACGAGCGCCGCGGCCATCACCGCAAAAGCCTCGCAGGTCTCATCACCTATCTGCGAAGCGGTTTCAAGCGCACCTGCCGGAGACATTTCCCGATCAATTGTCTGCGCTGAAGGAATATGCGATACCAGCATATCGATGTACTTCCCGTACTCTCCAACATGCTCCACCCGCTGAAAACCATACCCCATCTCGTCGAGAAGCTGCCGGTAGAGCCCCAGGAGCCGTTCCTGCTCGGCGGCGAGAAAGGAGAAGAGATCCCTCGACGCCGGATCGACCGAACCTTCACGAGCCCGGGAATAGCAATCCCTGAGATGCTGTTTCAGGGCGATAGCCATCTCAATGGCGGTTTCCACCCTCTTGACTGTTTTAAACACTTCCACGGTAGTTTCCCTTCGCCGTTTTACACGGTTAATTGCTTTGCGAAGATGATGCCTTTCACGGTCGGAGCATCGGGCCACAAACCGGGCGGCTCCTCGGCGACAATCGAATAGCCGTATCTCCGGTAAAATGGTAGCGCCTTGACATTCCGTTCAGATGTGCAGAGGTGAATTCCCCTGACACCGCGCGCGCCGATATGTTTCTCGAAGAGCTCAAGGAGCCGCGCACCTATCCCCCGGTGCTGAAATTCCGGTAAAATATTTATGTGCAGATGTGCGCGGTACCTCTCATGTATGTCCTGCAACCGGGGTTGCCTGCTCATATACCGGTTAAAATGCAATAGCGTTCTGAAAGATTCAGGGTGCCGCCAGGAGGTGACGGCAATCGCCCGGAGCACAATTCTCCATGTCATGGTTCGGGAAAAGCGCTTCTCCTGCCCGGCCGTGTCATGCGTTCCAATGATATAACCCACCACCCGGTCGCTTTTCCCATCAACGGCGACGTAGCCGTTCTCCGGCTCGAATGTCACGTAGTACAGCGCTGCGAGCATTCCAAAGAGCGTTTTGTCATTAAACCGATCCGTATCGGTGAGATCTTCGCCGTAATAGCCGGTCCGATAGCAGATTTCGATGATAGCAGGTGTATCATCCGCACCGAGGGAGCGAAAGCTAATATCTTCATCCATATCAACAAAACCGACAAAGCCCAACAGGTCTTCAGCATACAGGAAATTATCCGCCTGTCAATAACGATTTCCTGCGAAAAGGGGACGGAATCGGTAAGCAAAAACAGAATAGTGTCATGCGGGCGATGATCCGCTGACCATTGAGATATCGGAAAGCGAACGCACGCGGATCAAGAAATTTCAGTTGATTGACCGGGGAAGAACGAGAAACACGCAGCGCAGCGATGACCGGAAAATAATTTTAATCCATACCTCCCCCAGGAAGCAGAAAAACGTGTTACTCATAAGAAAAGGGTATAGATCGAGTATATGCTTCATCAGCGTTGGGACTATTTTTAAGTAAAATACGGAACTGTCTGCCGCCTGAAATAAAAAAAATGGAATCAAAATCATTAAAAACGGGTCAAACATTGAAACAAATTGGATTTTAATCTTTCCATAAACTATGATGTTTTATAACATTGATATCGTTTATTTTAAGAGGAGGCGTTGTTCATTTTATGGAAATTATTCACGCCGAAGATTTAAAAAAGAATTATACTGTCGGTGAAATAACCGTATCCGCACTGAAAGGGTTGAGCTTTTCAATAAAAACCTCTTCGTTTATTTCTTTCGTAGGACCTTCGGGAAGCGGGAAGACGACGCTGCTTAATATTCTCGGATGCCTTGACGTACCCACCGGAGGGAGGGTAACAATCGAGGGAACCGATATATCAAAGCTCAACAGAAGGGAGCGGGCGACCTTTCGCGGCGAGCGGATAGGTTTCATTTTCCAGGATTTCAACCTGATGCCGGTCTTAACGGTCTTTGAGAACATCGAATACCCACTGATGATGGTCCAGAACATTCCGTCCGCCAGGAGAAAGGAGCAGGTTCAGCGGCTCCTCGCAGGTGTTGGGATGGAAGACCAGAAGGAAAAGTATCCGGACCAGATATCCGGCGGACAGAAGCAGCGGGTTGCTATCGCCCGCGCCCTGGCGACGGATCCCAAAATTGTGCTTGCCGACGAGCCGACGGCGAACCTCGATCATGAAACCGCATATCGGATCATCGCAATAATGAAAAAAATGAAAGACGAATTCGGGACCACTTTCATTTTTTCGACGCATGACCCGAAGATTATGGGAGAGGCTGAAATCATTTTTTCGCTGGAGGACGGCCTGATAACAAAAAGGAAAGCAGTAAAAAAACGCACCGCAACAAAAAAGGGGAAAGCCCATGCGAAACATAATTAAAATTGCCGTACGGAACCTGATTCGATACAAACGGCGGACCCTTTTAACGTCATCCCTTATCTCGCTGGGAGTCGTCTTCGTTGTAGTCTACGTGGCAATTGCCGGATCCTTTAAAAGCCTGATTGTCGGTCAGATCACCGATTCAATGCTCGGACACGCGCAGATTCACCGAAAGGGATTCGTCGAGTCAATTGAAAATCTGCCGCTCAACCTGACGCTGAGCGAAGAACAATTTAAGCAAATCGAAACCGTTTTGCGCAAGAACGGAGCGGTGGAATCCTATTCCCCCCGCATTAAATTCGCCGGCATGTTCAGCAACTTCATGGAGACGACCAACATACGGATGAACGGCGTCTATCCCGGCAAAGAACATAAAACCATACCGCTGCTGTCGAAAAGGCTCACGGCGGGAAGCGACTCGCTGAAAAGAGGGGAGATACTGGTGCCCGAGCTTCTGGCGCAGGGCATGAATGTCAAGACAGGCGACGGCGTGGTAATTATCGCCACTAACAGAGATGGTTCGGTCAACGGCATGCAATTCACGGTGTCGGGAATCCTCAGCAGCGTAGTCGGTCCCGGCGGCCGGGACGGCTATATTAATTTCGACGACGCGGTCGAGCTTCTCCGCATGGAAAGAGCCGAGGTAAGCGAGGTGGCCATACGCGTAAAAAACTTCGACCGGCTCGGGGCGTTTGAAAAAAATATTAGAGAAGCGGTGGAACAGGGCACTAGATTCATGATGGAGAC
>CAZZCF010000077.1:2281-19161 GCA_964652955.1 uncultured Leptospirales bacterium | reverse complement strand
CGCTTTGGGGTGGGCTGAATTAAAAGTCCATTCATTATTATGTCAAGCAGTAATTCAATTAAAAAGGGCAGAAGGCCGGAGATACAGGCACCAATCAGTCAGGAAGGTTTACCCGAAATTTTTCAGCACATGAAAGAAACTCGTCGGCGATTTTCATCGCCGTATCGGCATCGGTTTCGCTGTACGCCTCGGAGGGAATGATGTCGGGAAGGCCGTTGGGGTAACGGGTTGGGATGTAGATGCGGTCAAGTATTCTCCCCTGATTTCTATATTCGGACAACAGGCGGTATTCCTTTTCATTGAAAGAGATCAACTCATCTATCAGTTTAACGATCGAGTGGCTCTACGGATCGATGTCGTTAAGATAGAAAAGAGCCTTGAGCGCTTTTTCCGCGGTCTGCTGGCACAGAAAGCACGCGTGGGCATATTTGCCGTTCTCCCGCATGATTCGGGCGGCGTCTCTGTCATCGAGGGCGGTGCGGAGCCACCGTTCGGCTTCGATTCTGTTCTTCTCAGCCGACATGAATGGTCTCGGCATCATCGAGTATCTTGCGGAAAAAAATCCTGTCCCGAATGGATTCCCATTCCTCCGGTGTATATATCAGCAGGTCGAGCCGGTCATCGAGCAGCTCATAGAGGTCGTTGAAATAATCGTATCGGTCGAAAAACCTTTTATCGGTTTTCTGAATGACGATCAGGTCATAATCGCTTCGCCGTGATGGCGTTCCGCGCGCGTGAGAACCGAAGAGAATGGCCTTTATGACATTTTTCTTTTTAAAATAATCGCTCAACTGCCTTTTTTTTTCATCAATCATGAATGTATGCTATTCCAGTTCAATAAATTGTCAATGGTTATTTTGCCGAACCTTCGTCGAACCGGCATTCCTTCTCCGTGCATCACTCGTGTATGACCGCGATCATTCTGCAGCAGGGGAAATGGTATTTGCATCCCGCTGCGGCCGAGTGGGCACTGAAGAGCCCGCGTCATAGTGCCACCGGATACCGGACACAAATTTTTATAGATTTCACTGCCACATTTGAATATCATCAATATATATGGCTTGAGCCCACCACCCGACACTGATGTAGAGACGGGTAAAGGACGAGACGGAGGCGTTCAAGGGAACGCCAGAGCTTGCAGGAGCGTTGTCATGAGAATGCCTGGAAGCATGCCGTCATTTCAAACATTCATCATCTCAATGTTATACGCGATTTTGAACTCAATCATACACCCCGGTGACGTTCAATACGAATATAGTGCAGCGTGTCATGGGGCAATTTTTCCGTTGACAATACATGCTTTTTTGCAGTATGACATGAATAGAATTCTGAAAAACGTGATTATTTGGTGAACAACAAAACCGTACGGATTGTTCTGATTTTATCATCCTCTCTTCGTATTTTTTTTGATCGAACGGAGACATACGATGCTCGCCTGTCGGTGCACCATATGAATCGTGGAATCGCCTTCAGCATAATTCTATTCTCAACCGCCACGGCGGTTTATTTTGCCAGCTCGTATTATTAGCAGATACAGCTCAAGGCTCACATGGGCAGCATCAGATGGATTCGGTACTGGTCTTTCGTTTCGATTCATACATCAGCTGACTCCCCACAGGATAAGATAGAGGTGACTCAATCAAAATATAATTATGATGCAGTATGAAGAATAAAATTTCGGGGGTGATAACATGATTAAAAAATTATCATTGTTGTTGTTTATTGGTTTTATTTTCACCATGCTCAACTGCGGAAGCGGAAGGAGCAATTTAAAATGGGAACGATCCGACTTCAGGAAATGGGAGGCCTCGAATAGCGGTTCGGATGCTTTCGAATTAAAGTACCTCACGTACAAGCTCGGCGCAGGCGGCCCGGTAAAGTGCAAGGAATTTCTCACCTCGTCAATTTTTGTCGATTCCTTTCCCGAAAAAAAAATTGCACAGATTCTGGGGAGAAAATACGGGATTTCCATAAAAACGAATAATTTCAGCAGAGCGCGCAAGGCTGGAAAATTCAAATTTTCCAGCACCCTGGATAAATCAGAGAGCTCGGTACTCACGGAAAAGTGGTGGTGGAATAAGAAGAGCGACAGTCTCGTCAAATGGCGGGATATTCTGGGGACATGGGAATTCAAGCACAACGACAGTTACGTGCACGTATTCAAAGCAGACGGTCTGATAATCCTCTGCCGTGATGACAGCCGATTGGATCGCAGGTTTTTTGATACTCAGGGGGGCCTGCGGGGGAAGACGAATCAGCTTCAGGTATACTATGACGTAAGCTGGACCACCATTACGGTACTATTTCGCCTCTGCGTTATGAGCGGGAACAAGGACAAGGATGGCTTTCGAAAATTGGATGTTGTCGCCGAGCATGAGATTGAAATTGGTAAATATTCCGGTTGCAGCGCAGCAGAAGCTCAAAGGCTGAAAAAGAGCATAAAGAATATTCCAGTTCTCCTGGAGAGGAGCTTATAAACGACCGTGCATTGTGCCTCTGTGAAACGCTTCTTCTGCACAGAGTAACCATATATCAGTGTGGTGTACGGGTCATTTCGACACACCGTCTCTGCCGCAATGAACTCATATTATAGGTTGTAAATCGGCTTGGACGCTGCCACCCCCCGCGCCGGCTTAAACCTTCCCGAGTTTACGGCCACATTTGTATATCATCAATATATCCTCCCTGAGCCCACCACCCGACACTGATGTAGAGGCGGGTAAATGACGAAACAGGGGCGTTAAAGGGAACGCCGATGGTTACGGGAGAGCCGTCAACATAGAAATCGAATGTCTGTGTGGTAAAATTGATGTTCCTGAACTCGACAAAATGAAATGGTTGATAATCGGCAAAGACGCTGCCGCCCCCCGCGACTGCCATATGGAATGGACCAAAGCTGTCCCAATAAAAGTAAATGGCTCCGCCATCGCTGGTAGTCGTATCTCCGCCGATGTTTATATGTGGGTGAACGCTCTGATCCCAATCTTTTCGAATACGAAAGCTTATGTTGCCTGGCTGGAA
The DNA here is from genome assembly GCA_964652955.1 of uncultured Leptospirales bacterium. Lineage (GTDB taxonomy): Bacteria > Spirochaetota > UBA4802 > UBA4802 > JAKQUI01 > CAZZCF01. The sequence continues at coordinate 16,140 of CAZZCF010000077.1, read as the reverse complement.
TCCTCCAGCAAATACATAATGCACACCGTCGAAGTAGTCCCAGTTGGTTGCTGCTATCATTCGCAGGCTGTAACTTCCCGATACATGATAGGTGGTGCTGGTACCCCATGTATCGCCGCCGGCTACTGTATCTATCCAGCCGTCCGTGCCGCTCTCCCAGTCCTCGGTGAATGTCGTCGATAGTGGAGCATTGATCGTCAGTCCATCTGTGAGGACAGCGAACCCGCCGTCGATATTGGTCACCCTGACGTTCCAGAGTCCATCCGCCGCGCCGAGGACGTCGGACTCGCTCCTGATCTGGGTGGGCCCACCCAGGGTGACGGTATGGGCGACGATGTCAGTCTGGCCGGCCTTTGTGAGCCTCACCTCAACGCCGTCCTTGAATTCGGTCCCGGTAATATCCGAGATTGCCGAGTCGTTGAGCCATATCAGTTGATTCGGATTGACACCGGTTATCGTGGGCGAGGACCAGGTGACCGTGAAGCCGTTCGGAAGCGTCCCCGATTGCAGATCGGTATTGGTCACCACGACGTTCCACTGTCCGAACATCGCCCCGCTGAGGTCTATGCCGCAGGTGATCTGGGTATCGCTTACCACGGTTACCATGGTGGCGATGATGTCCGGCTGGCCGGCCTTCGTGAGCCGTACCTCGGCTCCCGGGTTGAAATTGCTTCCCGCCAGGTCAGATATAAAATAGCTGTTCGGCTCGAGGCCCGAGCTCGGCGTGATTCCCGTCACGACAGGCGCGTCCCAGCTCACCGTGAATCCGTTCGGGAGGGTCGCGGTTTCCGGGCCGGGATTGATCACCACCACGTTCCACTGCCCGAATGCCGCGTCGGCCAGGTCTATGCTGCAGGTAATCTGGGTTTGATCTACGACGTTTACGCCGGTGGCGATGATGTCAAGATATCCCGCCCTGGTGAGCCGCACCTCGGCTCCCGTCTTGAAGTAGGTTCCCGCGAGGTTCGTTATGGCAACCGTGTCAGGCTCATTGCCCGCGTTCGGCGTGATCCCGGATATCGTGGGAGGTGGCCAGTCTACCGTGAATCCGTTCGGGAGCGCTCCGGACATAAGATCCGTATTGGTCACCACCACGTTCCACTGTCCGAACATTACCCCGGCGAGGTCGATGTCGCAGGTAATCTGGGTTTCGCTCAGCACGTTCACGCCGGTGGCGATGATGTCCGGCTGGCCGGCCATGGTGAGCCGCACTGTTGCGCCAGGCTTGAAGTTGTCTCCCGCGAGGTCGGTTATGGAAACCGTATTCGGCTCGAGGCCCGAGCTCGGCGTGATCCCCGTCACCAGGGGCGCGTCCCAGCTCACCGTGAAGCCCTCAGTGAGCACCGCGGACGCGCCGTCCGGGTTGGTCACCACCACGTCCCACTGCCCGGTCATCGAACCGGTCAGGTCTATTTCACAGGTGATATGGCTGCCGCTCAGCACGGTAACGTCCGCTGCGATAATGTCCGTGAAGCCCGCGCGGGAGAGCATCACCGTTGCGCCCGGCATGAAGAAGCCGCCGATGAGGTCGGTTATGAAGACAAGATTGGGCTCCATGCCCGAATTGGGTGTTATCGAGCTTATGAAGATACTGCCTTCCGGCTCATAGAGATCGTCGTATATCGCCACGTTGCAGGAGAGGGAGAGGAGGAGAAGGAGCTGGACTATTGCAAGGGCGCATGCCCGAATTTTTTTTGTATGTATCATCGTTTTATCATTTCAAAAACGACATTCCTGCTTTTTCGCAGAAGCAAACAAGAAGCTTTTCAGGTTTTCAAACTCTCTAAAATATATACCCCGCTCCGGCGTGAAAGAGGAAAGCAAAATTGTTCCGCTCCCTTTCGAACATTGGTATGAACTCTGAAGAGAGCAGGAGAATGATCTTATCTTCCAGAATAGGATACCCGATCTGCAATCCCGCCGAGAGGGAAGGGGCCCACTCCGTCACTGTGTAGTCCTCCTCCCTGCTTGCGGTCGTTTTGCAATAGAAGAGATGGTGGTAGTTGTATCCCACGCTGACTAGGGGGGCGATAAAGAGGCCGCGCCATAGAGTTATGGGATAGCGGGCCGACAGGATTATCGGGATGATATAGGAGGAGTCCACGTCGCCGGTCACCTCCGAATCCGGGCTTTCCTCCTTGTTGAGTCGCCAGTACCCGGCGGTGAGGGAGAAGTCCAGCAGGAAGAGGGTCCGTTCGTTCAGGGAGATTCCGATATTGTGCAGCGTCACGCCGAGCATGCCGCCGTAGCCGTCGGAAAAGACCCTGGCGAAGTCTCCGACCGGCTTGAGGTAGATCCCGGAGGCGAATACCGAGATCTTCAGTTTCGCCTTTTTCTCTTTCTTTCCCCTTCCTTCGTCGAAGGAGTATTTGTATTCGTCGATGCGGTATTTCTCCAGATCCGCTTCGGCCAGATTTCCCTCTTCAACGGTTTTGATAAAGGAGATAATTTCGTTGAGGAGGGTCTCCTCGTCTTCGTATTTCCCCTCAAGCTTGTATGAGGTGTCCTCAACCACAATGCGGAAGCGGTAATAGAGGCCGTCGGGAGCATCGTGAAAGGCCAGCCCGGCGGGGAGGTAGGGTCTGAGGTTCTCCCCCTGCCAGGCGATTCTCCTGGTCTGGAGGTTGGCGTAGATGCCGTCGGGAGCGAAGAAAAACTCCATGCGGGTCAGTGAAATATGTCTCCAGCCGTAGAAGACATCCTTTAAGGCGATGGTACGTCTGCGCCCGGCCGATTTCGGATATGAGGAGTAGTTCACCTCGAAGGTCTTTCCCTCCGTGTCGCGGAGCACATATCTTGTTGCACCTTCCGTTACGGAAGGGCCCGTCTGAATGACTTTCACGTCATGTTCTTCCCATTCGGCTCCGAGGAGAAGTGAGGGGATTAACAGTGCAGTAATAACAAGAGATTTATTCATCCGCATGCAGGGTACCGGTTAATCTTTCTTGAGAAGTATTTTATCAAATGGTTTTATCTCATCGTCTATCATCCGCTTGATGATCTTCGCCCTGACGCTGCGGCCCGCAGGAACGAGTTTCACCAGGGCTGTAACCTTGTTGTCCTTGTTCAGCACATAAGCCTGATCTCCCTTTTTCAGATTGATAAAGGGATTAACGTCCACAAGCATCTCACCCTTCGCTCCGGGATCGATAACGTAACCGTGCTCACCTCTCGATTTTGCATAGTAGATCAACGCACGACGGTAGCGTTCCAGAAGCTTCTCCGTTTCATCGCTATTTTTCTCATTCCTTTGAACGGCTTCCTGAACGGCCTTCAACTCCCGATCGTACTTTTTCAAAAGAGCCTGATATTCGCGCTTCTGTTCTGCCATCTTCGTCTCAACGGCTTTCGTTCTCTCTGCATACATGCTCTCGGCTCTATAGACCCGGGCATCCGCATCCTTTCTGAAATCCGCGAGTTTGCGTTTGACTTCCCTGTTGTAGGCCGCCTCTTTCAGTGAAACCTGCTTCCTGTAGGCTTCAAGATTCCTGCGCGCCGCTTCCGCCTCCCGCTCCTTTTCCTTCACGCGGATATCATATGATTTTCGACTCTCCCGGATTTTCCTGTCCTGTTCCTCACGCAGCATTTTCAACAGTTGCCTCTTCTTGGCCTGGCTCAGGCCGGATTGCTCCACCTTTTTTATCTCCAGTGCGTTTTCCTGCCGGATCCTTTCAATTTCCATCTCCATGCCGCGTCTCATGAGGGAAATCTTATCATCTATCTTATCGAGCTCTCCTTTGGCAGCCCGAAGCGCATCGATAAGCTCCTGGAGGTTGATATCTCTGAAATCGGCAATTCCCACCGTTGTGCGGTCGATATCCTTCTGAATGCCGTAGGTCAGCCAGACGGTGGCGCCCAGAAGTATGGCCGTGAAGGAGGCGATTGTCGTATGAACAGGAGTGCTCCTGTTCTTTTTGATCTCGGCAAATTCCTTCTGTATGTCATAGACCTCGGTCTCTTCCTCCTCTATGTCAATACCCTCGCGCAGGAAGAGGGGCTTTTCAGTCAAATCCTCCGGTGGTGCTTCCTGTTTAACCGGCTGCTGTTTCTTAACCTTTTTACTCATATCTCCGATTCCGCATATTTCTTATGTGCCGTTATTTTGATTCCATGGTCCAGATGCCGTTCCAATTATTCGGGCATCGCCCCTTCTCAGTCCTGCCGATGAAAACCTCCGCTATCGGCAGGGAACACTGCGTGAAATGTGTATAAGCCTTTTCCCAGTCCCCTCTGTAGTAGAGCTTGAGCCCCTGGGAAAAGCGGCGCAGATCCCGGCGCATGGACGGGGTGATATCCTTTTTGAAAACGGGCCAGAATATCTTCCTTCCCTCTGTTTTCCCCTTTACCTTCACGATGTCGAGCTCGTAGAACTCGAGACCGTGATCGGGAACATTCTCCACGATGTCGTTCTTGATGTATTCCGAACAGATGACCGGCGCGCGATACACACGGTTAAGCCCCTCGAGGCGAGATGAGGAGTTCACCGTGTCGCCGATAACGGTGTTGGTCATCCGCTCGTAGGAGCCGATGTTGCCGTAGAATACGGGGCCGCCGTCGATGCCGACGCCCACCTCGATGAGCACGGCCCGGTACACCCGTTCCTCCAGCGGGGTGAGACTGCCATTTTCCGCGATGATCTTATCCTTGATGATCTCCATCCGGTTGCGTATATCCCTGGCCACCTCCTGGGTCTGGTAGCCCGTTAGCACCGCCTGGTAGGATTTGAGGCGGGCCGATTTCCCGCCAAAAACGCCGTACACCGCGAGCAGCGCGTCGCCGATAATGGAGCCGATGATTCCTTCATGTTTGAGTATGATATTGATAACGTGCGAGTAGTGAAGGTTCAGGAGATTGATGATATCAGTGCCCAGAACCTCGGTCATGTAGGTGAAGCTCTTGATATCGGAAAAGAGGCAGGTCAGCTCACGCCGGGAGCCTTCCAGCTTTACCTTCTTCTCCTCGTAAGCCTTGATGACGATGTCCCGGTTGGTGAATTTCTGGAAGATGCTTATCATTTTGCCGATGGTGTCCGCCAGCGCGTTGAAGGCCATGCCCATGAAGGTGACATCGTCGTTCTGGCTCCCCTGCATATTAACGAAACCGATCTCGTTCTTGCGGATCATGCGCATGATGTCGCTGGTGATGGAACGGATGAAGCGGAGGACGTAGTCTATGATGAAAACTCCGGCAATCGCGCAGGCCAGGGTGATTATGAGGATAATAATGGAGATTCTGCGGAATATTCTGTTGGATTGCTCGTTGAACTCGCCGAACTCCTCGGCCCGTATGAAAAACATCTCCCATATCGGGTTGTATTTATAGACGCCGAAATACTTCTCCCCCTTCAGGGATAAGGAGATGAAACCCTCTTTCTCCCCCCTGTTCAGGTTTTCGTTGAGGGCCTTCAAAGTGCTTCTATCGGAAAAGATGTTCGCTTTACCCGCTCTGGATGCCTGCATCTCGATCCGGCCATTGCGATTTACCCCCAGCAGAAGGGACTTCCTGTTTTTAAAATCGAGTATTGCTTTCCCCTCTATCTTGCGCAGGGAGGCTCTCCTGTCCCCGCTGAAACGGGCGATTTCATACTGCGTACCGGCGAAGGTGTAGGCATCCTTGAGGTCCCTCACCAGGAGCTGTCGCATCAGCTTGACCATCTCGCCCCGGTAGAGCATGAGGCTTATGTAATGTGATGAGAAGTTGGAGAGAAGTATGAAGAGAATGTAGATGAGCACAATCTTGGTGGCGATGGGCCAGATTCGAAGCTCACCAATTTTACGTCCAGCTACTGTAGTATAGGCGTTTCTTATCCACCCCATCGCTATCACTATCAGTCAAAGAGCTTAAAGCCAGAAATAACCTGCTCGCGGTGGACAAAAAACCACAAAGGAACTCTCAGAGATCATTATCGAAAACAGGAAACTGACTTATGATCATAAATTAAGCACAGAAAAAAATCTCTTTTTGTAATATAATTACAATTTATGATAAAACGTCAACCAATTTTTTGTATAACTGTTTTATGGATGACCTCGTTCAAGTTTGAAGTGCAACACTCCGGCATATTGCCTTCTCATCTTCAGGGGATCACCGGCATGAAACTTGATTTTTCTTGATTGACATTTAACCGTTGACGGAAGGATCAATATGTGCCACAGTTTGTGTGGATTCGCTCAATGAAGAAATTACCGGAACGATTTTGCGAATACTACTCTTTATCATCCTCCTGATCGTAAGCGGATACTATGTATTGCGCTTCTTCGGCAGGCTGGCCGGCGCCAACATGTTTTCCGTCATGGCCGAGGGTTTTCACACCAGCGCACCAAAAGGGGAGCTGGGGCCCCGATTTTTTACGTATGGTACAATATTCGCCTATGTGCTGACCTTTCTGGTATTTTTTATTTTTCTTTTCTTTCTGCCCCAAAGAATTTATTACATGAATGAATATCATGCGGGCGGATTGCTCGGATACCGTGATGTTGGGGTCAAGGTGTATGACCCGGACGAGCGCGGATATGTAGATTATCCGATGTATTTCGCCCCCCTTCCCGCCGGTGCATTCACGGAAACCTTTGAAGTGATATTATTGTATAAAGAGCCCTCTGATGACTACTATCAGACCACCGAGTTGATAAGCCTGTGCTTCAATCTTCCGGGGCTGATAGCCGGCATCGTGCTGCTAGGCGTGGTGTATATATTCTTATTTCTTCTGGTGAAAGATTATAAAAATGACAAATTATCACATCGATACATTGCAGCCCGGTTTCGAAAAATTGTGGGCATGGCTCCCTGGAAAGCGGGCGTCATTTTCCTGTCCCTTTTTCTGGTCATTATAATCACAGGCACAGTGTTAATTAGAAAGCACATCAATCATTATACTGATCTTTACGAGTCCCATCAGAAGGCGCTGAGAAGCGCATTGTTGAAGAAGGTATCGCCCGGCGATACCCTGACGGGGTATGTGATCAGGCGGTTTCAGAGCCAGGAAAGTGAAACCAGCACAACAGAGAGCGCTGACGGCAGAAGAACGCGCCGTGAAACAAAGTATTACTATATTTTCCACTATACCGTCGAATTCAGGAATCTGATCCATCTGCCCGTGTATCTTAATCTGGCGCTCCATCAGGACAGCAAAGAAACAGCGATGCTGAACAGGTCCTTTCCGGATAAGATGACCATAGTGCCGAAATATGTTAAAGACTACAACTTTATCGTCAATCCCGATTATTCCGTTTCGCTCAAGGGCGATAAGAATATACCTTAATGATAATTTCCTTGTCGCTGCATGTTATTCAGGAATTTCACTGTATCAATGTCTTCATCGCAATTGATTGAGCGTCGTGAGCGCTCTTGCACACGTGCTCAGCACTCTCCTCATGTCCCGACGATGAGCCGGCGGAGAACGTCGATACGCAGAATCCCGAGGGGAGAAAAAACTTGAATAATTTTGCACACATTAATAAATTATGCTGTAAAAGTTTTAAATGAGGATTGGCGAAGCTGCTGAGAATATCAGGAGCTACAGCTCGTTGTATGATTTCTATATTGTGAGATCATCAATTAAGTTGTATATCATAACTATGAACCGATTGGGGTTATCATGAAAAGAACAGAAAACATATTATGCGCATTTTTCATTATCGTATCGATACTCATTCCGGGTTGCGTGAGCTATGAGTACTCAAAAGCCCTCATGCAGGTGGAAAAGTTCTTTGCGGTCGGCGGGAAGTACCTGCTGCACGACAATCCTCAAACCGGGGATTATGCGCAGTATAAATTGTACGGGAAGGTCAAATTCCCGGATGCGCCGGACATATATCTTTTCGAAAAAGATAAAATCGTTTCCATCCATAAAATCGAGAAGGACGAGGTGTTCATACGCGAGGACGAGATTACCCGATCGGTTAAGAACGCACAACCCGGCGGGAGCAATCAGTATGCGGGGAGGTTATGGGTGCCCATACCCCGAAGAATCGTAACGGACATGAAGGGGAACATAAAACGCGTTTACACCATTCAATCCACCATCCAAGGCTATCGGTTCAAGCGCCTGGCGATAGCGGTACCGGGTGATGATGGATATATTACCTGGACTCCTATCGAAAAAACCATCCCGGTGACCCTCACATCCAAGAAGGTGCCGACAAAGCCGGTCTGGTTTAAAAAGACATCCCGCATGCATTTCGGAACGATCGGGCAGGTGAACACCGTGCAGAATACATGGGAAACAAATTATATCAACCGGGACATCAGGTTTCTCACCGCAATGAATCTCACGGTGGTTTTTACGGAATTGGGGATGCATTTCCAATGGGATGAATATGCCCTGGTGCTCGTCAACTCCCTTATCCCGACGAATATTTTCAGCAACCCGGTGATGTCTGCACGGAATTTCGTGAAAGAGGGTCTTACCGGATTTCTCAAGTCGGCTGCGAAAACCACTAAAGACGAGGCCATTAAAGCCGTGCTGCGCGATGAGCGCACAAACAACATGATGGAAAACGAGATGAACCTGACGGTATCATACTACCTGACAAAGCACGGAAATATCCTGAAGGAGGGTAAACCGTTGCAGATTCCCAGCAACTACCCTGAACCCGATGAGTTCCGGGAATAATATATCTGGCCTTAAATGAGAAGCCGGAAGTCTTTTCTTCTTGACCTCAACCGGTGCTCCCTTTAACATATATTCTGTCCTGTTCAGCGTTTTGTTGATATTCCATTGACGGGGCGAAATTTTTTATTTTTAGATTGAGGAGGAGTGAATTTATGGCAAAGCTTGAAGAGATTGAAGGCATTGGACCAAAATATGCAAAGGAGTTGCGCAAGGCAGGTGTTCGGTCAACGAATGACCTTCTGAAAAAGGGGGCGACTCCTGACGGCAGAAAAAAGATAAGCAAGGATTCAGGCATATCCCCGAAGCTCGTTCTTGAATGGGTTAATCATTCTGATCTTTTCAGAATAAAAGGCGTTGGTGAGGAGTATGCCGATCTTCTCGAGGAAGCCGGTGTTGACACCGTTGTTGAGCTTGCACAGAGAAAAGCGGAAAACCTCTTTGAATCGATGAAGAAAACGAATGAGAAGAAGAAGCTCGTGCGACAGCTTCCGGGTATTTCAAAGATCCAGAACTGGATCAAAGAGGCGAAAAAACTTCCTCGTGTGATTAAATATTAATCAACAATATACATTCGAAGATTCGTTCCCGCTATTGTTATCAAACGGTAATTTATTCAATTTGTGGAAACGCTCTGTGAGGAATTAAACGGTATTTGTTTTTGATAAAGGCCATTCTGTATTTCTGAAATGGTTTTTATTCGATTGAGCTATTGTTGGTACTGTCCAGATCTGTGTTTCCATTTCACGAATGGCGCGGAGGTTCCTGTGTAATGTTTTCATGTTTTCATATCATTATAACTGAACCGATGAGGTGATCATTATGAAATACTTCAATGATGTTTTCACTCTTTTTCAGAAGAGTTTCTCATGTATACGTGCAAAAATTGTAAAATCACAGAAATTTCTCTTTTTCTGGTTGTCATCCTTGATAGTGGTAACCGGCTGCGACCGGTTGGGCAAATTACCGTACTCACCGAAAACAGCGCCGGATGCTTGGTTGCATTCACATCCCCATGTGAATATCTCTCTCGGTTCGCTGGAATTCATTCTGATGGAACCCACTTCGACATTTTTTGTCTACCTGTGGGGGTTACTGGCCGTTGCTGTCGGCTGCTACTTTTTGCGAATCAGGGAAAAACACACATCACGCCTCTGGTGGGGTATTGGCCTGATATTGTGGGGCGTCGGTGCGCTTATAGCCGGCGTTGATCATCAGGCGTTCACCTATCAGATCAAATGCTTCGGCAGAGAGTTCTGTTCATACAGCAGCTGGTGGAGCATCTGGTTCAACGTGATCACCTCTGCAGGACTGAACGCCATAATAATCGGGGTCTCCCATTCATCGGCAAAGGGGACATTGAAGAGGGCGCTGATAATATATGCGGTGGCGAACACAGCGGTTTATCTTGTCATATGTCTGATCGGTGCTTTTATCCCCAGCAGGCTCATGGTTTCTCCCAATTTTATGTTCCTTTTCAGCACGCCGGGCTTTGTGTTCCTCTTCATCATCAACACGATACGGTATTCAAAACAGAGAGAAAAGTTGGATCTCCTTCTCATGCTCACCTGGTTGTTTCTCGGTGTCGTCATGGTGGCGTACACCCTTTACGCTGCATTCGGCGTGGCAGAGAAACTCTGGGAAAGGGGTATCTGGTTTACTGCCCCTGATGTGCTTCACATCGGTGAGGTATTTCTTGGGCTCTACATCGCTTTTGCGGTAGCGAAAAAGGTGAAGGATCTGCCGGAAGGCAGCTGAGCGAAAACAGTCAACTCTCAGCGTAAAGAAACCTTGATACCTCAGAGGTTCAGATTCTGCGATTCCTTGGCAGGGGCGCTGGTGTCAAGGGAATGCTTCTTCCGGTAACGGCAGGAATTATATCAACAGGTTCCATTTCGGTCCGGTATCCTCTGTTCAAGAACGTGAGGGAGGCGAGGATCGGTAAGACTGGTAATATCTCACCCTTCATAAAATGCGGCATGTTCCAGCATACATACAGGAGCTGGATTTAGTTGCCTGACTCAACCATATGGTTTATATGCTCCGCTCTCGTTAATTGATCCGTGCCCTGCTTCGTATTGACTTCCGCTGTCCTTCTGCTTGAGGTATTGCGTTTAACCCCGACATGTTCAGAAACTGCTTGCTTTTTTTTGAACCTTTCGAAAGCTCGGAGATTGAGGGGCATCTACTTTTCAAATGTAAAACTGAAAAGTAAAAAAATATTTGAATCGGAAATAAAATGGAAAGAAGAGTTTTTGGTCCTGTTCCTTCACGAAGACTTGGCAAAAGCCTGGGAGTAAATAATATTCCGTATAAAATCTGCACCTATTCCTGCGTGTACTGCCAGCTTGGCAAGGCCATTAAAATGAAGGTAAACAGGCAGGAATTTTATGAAGCCGAAGCATTGGTTGATGAAGTCAGGGCTGTTTTATCCAGCATACGGAGTAACGATGAGTATCCCGATTACATAACGATAGTACCCGACGGGGAACCAACCCTGGATATCAATCTGGGTATTTTAATCGAAAAACTCCAGTCACTGAAAATTCCTGTCGCTGTCATAACCAATTCCTCGTTAATAAAACTCCCCGACGTGCAAAACGATCTGTTAAAAGCCGATTATGTTTCCGTTAAAGTCGATTCGTTAACTCATGAAATCTGGAAAAAAATCAATATCCCCCATAAGAGCTTGAATCTTAACGATATCACCTCGGGGATACAGTCTTTTGCGCAACGATACACCGGCAAACTGGTATCCGAAACCATGCTGGTAAAAGGAATAAACGATTCTCATAGCGAGCTGGAAAATACCGCTCGCTTTGTCGAATCAGTTAAACCGGACACGGCATACATCTCCATACCAACCCGCCCGCCGGCATTCAAGGGGGTTATGCCCGCAGATGAGGGGACTGTAATTGAAGCCTTTCATATTTTTAAAGAACATATCGATACAGTCGAGTTATTAACCGGTTATGAAGGCAATGCCTTCTCTTCGACGGGCAATTTCAGGGAGGATATATTGAGCATTACGGCCGTGCATCCCATGCGCGAGGATGCGGTGCTTGAATTATTGCGTAAAACAGATGAGGATGAGAATATGCTAACCCTCCTGATAGAAGAAAATCTTCTGAAAAAGACGCAGTACGGCAACCACGTGTATTACCTGAGAAAATTCAAAAAATGACCGTTCCACGCAAGATATCGGTTAAGAACTTTTATGCTTTTTTATGGCATGCCTGCTTTTTGGCTTTTGCCCAGAATTTTATGGATGTCGATACGATCATTCCTGCCATGATCATCGATTCCGGGGGAGGGGCAGTACATATCGGCATAATGACAGCTATCATGCTTGGCGGTTCGAGCTTTACGCAGCTTCTGTTTGCCCCTTACATCAGCAATAAATCTTTTAAAAAGAAATTCCTTCTCCTGGGAATCAATTCACGCATACTTTCCCTTTTCGCCCTGGCGCTCATCCTTTTTTACCTCATGGCGCATCAGTCGAAACAGGTGCTCTGGCTCATTTTTCTCTTTATCACCGTATTCGCGCTTGGCGGAGCTTTCGCCAATGTCTGCTATACCGATATCCTGGGGAAGAGCGTGAATGAAAATAAAAGAAAAACATTCTTCTCCGTCAAACAGTTCATTGCCGGGAGCGTCATTTTATTCTCAGCTGTTTTGGCCAAAAAAGTTTTAACCGCCTTTGAATATCCGGTTAATTTTTCGAGCATGTTTTTCATCGGAGCCGTTTCGCTTCTGATTGCCTCAGGAGGGTTCTGGAAAATAAACGAATATGCTCCTTCTGCGATGAAAATATACGGGTTCAAAGATTTTGCCAGACGATTGAGATCGGAATTATCCCAAAACCCGAGGCTGGCCTATTTTCTTGGTTTTATCAACACTCAGGGCATAGCGCTTTCTTTTCTCCCTTTTGTGATGTTTTATGCAAAAGAAACACTGAATGCTCAAAGCGGTGATACGGGAACCTTTCTACTCTATAAGGTCATTGGCGTGGTAACGGTAAGCTTGCTGGTATTTTTCGTTGCGAGCAGGATAAAATACAATTTTCTCCTTTATTTGAATGCGACTCTATCGCTCCTGCTTGTCCTTACAACCCTTTTCATCAGTGATGAGCACACGCTCAGATATATCTTTGTTATGGGTGGAGTTATTTTCTCATTATACAACATAACGATGAACGGTTTGCTTCTCGAAATCTCAGGAAAGGGCAACAGGGCGATATACACCGGTTTCGCCGGAGCGGGGAATATCCTGCCGGCCATTTTCCCGCTCGCCGGCGGGTGGATTATCGGCCACTTCGGGTTCCCGGTTTTCTTTGTCCTGTTTCTGCTGGTTGTTTCAACATCGTTTCTTTTTATTCGTAAAATCGACTGTAAAAAATAAGAAGATGTTAAACATCCGGAATCCGCACGGACCGTTGTCAAGAAGAAACAGGGACTATACAGAGCTTCTAATCGATATGCTTTCTCTGAATGGCATTGAGCGGGCAGGCATCAATACAATCCCAGCATGCCTGGCACATATCCTGAAATACGATCGGTTGCGTGAAAACGCCGTCTAACTGTTTGAGAACTTTGTGTGTGCATGCCTTCGAAGAGGGGCAGATGCCGTTATCAGGGTCGCATTTCTTCGGATCGCATTTTCCATAATCAACTAAGGCAAATGCTTTCTTCGGCTGCATGTTCATTTCAGGTAAATATACCTTTTTGCTGACAATATACCGGTTACTTCCATTTTTTGAAGAGCTTTTTCCACGGCTTTTCCCACGGCTCTTCATCATCGAACAGCGTTTGCTGATAATTTTTAACCGCTTTCACTAAGGAATCCCGTGCCAAATCGGCGCAATGATGAAATTGTTTTGGCAACCCTCCGAGCTCATTGATTATTTCCGCGGAGGATATTGCAGTCGCCTTCGATATGGGCAGATTTTTTATCTTCTCCGTGAACAGGCTAGCCGTAGATACCAATCCAACGGTGGCATCACTCATGAATGTTGCTTCCTGGATGATGTTCCCCTTCATTTTTAAACATATCGCCATTGAATCCTTGTAACGGCTTCTATTCCATCCGGAATAGCCGTCGCATTTTCTGCTGTCAGGAATTCCCAAATTTTTAGGGTTCACCCAGTTTTCGATGACCTTTTCCGAATATCCCAGTTTTCTTAATTCCTCGATAGCTGTTTTATACTTATCCATTGATAAGAGCCATGCCGTAAAAATTTTTTGCTCCT
>CAZZCF010000077.1:0-2271 GCA_964652955.1 uncultured Leptospirales bacterium | reverse complement strand
TCTACAGAATTAAAAGTAAGAACGGGTTTGTCCCTGTCAACTTCTTTATGTTTATAATGCGCTTATTGTATTTGCCGGAAGAGTGATTGATGCGGTATAAGCACGGGCGTGTTCAGCTTAACGCTCGACCGTGAGAAGTCACAGTGTATGGAAGGAGTTCGATAATCTGTCAAAGAAAGCCGAACATCATGAGAGGGAAAACAGGCTTGCCGGCGAAGAGTCATTGCTCTCTGAAGAGAGGAAAGGCATGATTTTAACGGTAAATGCTGATTGTATACTTCTTGACAATACCATGCATAATCCGGTATTCTTTTACAAAGGGTTGATGTTCGATTTTTCGACGCTGAATTCATCGGGCATTTCTTTATATATTTTACAATGCGTATCTTTCAATTATCAGAACAGAAGTTGCCGGATTGCGTAATCGCGTACAGGAGGCGATTCAGCCTTCAGGAATCCCTTAAGGTTCTTCGCATGTTCAACTGATTATTATTGAATACACAAAAACAGATCTTTCATGCTTATAAAAGGAGGAGTGGGATGAATCACATTATGCGGTTGTCCTTTATAATACTGGTCGCGCTATTCATCCGTACAGGAACGGGAGAGGTTGTCGACAGAGCTCATGTCCCGACGCGGGGTGAGATAATGGGGTGGATTGACAAGCTCTGCGAACCGGCGAACAGAAGGCCGGGTGAGCCGGGAGATCTACAGGGTGAAAATTTTATTTTTAATAAGTTCAAGGAATTCGGTCTCCAGGATGTAACGAAGGAGCCTGTTACGATAACGGTGTGGAGAGCCAAAAAGTGGTCGCTTGTCGTCGGCGGAGAGAAGATACCCTGTTTTTACGGCCTCAACACCGGCTTTACTCCCGATACGGGTATCACTGCTGATACTGTCTTCGTGAATGGCGGGAGCATGGAGGATTTTGAGAAAACGGACGTAAAGGGGAAGATTGCGGTAATCGACATGAGCTTTGCGATGCTTCCGGTTTTTCCTCTCCTGCTGCTCAAAGGATATTATCTGTATGATCCCGACAACACCTTTACCTGGTGGTGGACTCAACCTGCAATCTGGGTGAGAAAGAACTGGAATGTCGACAGCAGGGATCTGACCAAAAATGCCTACGAACGAGCACGCGAAATGGGAGCGCTGGCGGTCGTCTGGATTCTGAAGGATCAGCCCACCAATATCAACTCTCATTACGGACCCTACGACGGAGAGATGAAGGATCTGCCCGCGATTTATGTAGGCAAAATGGACGGGATAAAGCTGAGAAATTTGCTGAGCAGAGGAGCGGTAAAGGGGACTCTTGTTCAGACCGGCACAAAGACTCCAGGCATCATGCATAACATCCATGGCGTGCTTCCGGGAAAATCAAAAGAGAATATACTCATATCATCCCATCACGATTCCCCTTTCAGGGGATATACGGAGGACGCTTCCGGAATAGGGATGGTCTTGAGCCTGGCAAAATACTTTTCCCGTGTTCCGCCGGAGAAGCGTGAAAAGACTCTGGTTTTCTATGCATCGGCGGGCCACTTTTACGGCTCGAAGGGGATCACGAATTGGATAGAGAAACACAGGAAAGATTACGTCGCCGATGCAGTCCTCAATCTCAACATCGAGCATGTCCCGGCAAAGTATTTCGTAGAAGGTAAAGACGGGAAATTCGTTGACACCGGTTTGATGCAGCTCGGCGGGATCTTCATCGATAATAATGATCACATGAAGAGGTCTATCAGGGAGGCCGTGGTAAATAATAATCTTTCCCGGTCCGCGATAATAGCGATTGATGCGCTGGGGAAGGATCCCCCCGGTGAAGCACGGTTCACTCACCGGGTAGGTATACCGGTGATTCACTACATAAGCGGACCGGCTTATCTGCTTGTGGATGCGGACAACAGGGATAAGATATACCAGGAGAAATTGGTGCCGGCCGCCAGGACCTTCATCGAGATAGTGGAAAAGCTGTCCGCCCTGAGCAGGGAAGAGCTGAAGGCAAAGGAGAAATAGATAATGGGGAAAAATATCAATTTTATCATAAGCATACTATCGCCGGTACTTCCGCTCCTGGCCATGTTGATCTTCAACAAGATCACACAGGCAATACCGCTCCTTATCGCCTGTATTCTCATCCTTGTCTTGATCCTCTGGTCAGTGGTGGCGCTCGTCAGGACAAAGGAAACGTCATCGGCACTGAAAATACTTGGAACCGTTCTGGGAGTGATCGGTCTATTCATTACGGTTCTGTTCGGTATTCTGAGCGCA
>CAZZCF010000076.1:0-19200 GCA_964652955.1 uncultured Leptospirales bacterium | reverse complement strand
TGTTGAACGAGCAATGATACTATTTCTTATTTATCCATCAACTTCCGTTGAGATTCCAATTGTTCGCGATCGAAAAAAATCGCCAAAGCTCCAGTATCTCGATACGGGACTTTTAAATTATTATGCAGGCTTGCAGCCCAATTACTTTAAGTACGATGATCTTCATTCATTCTACCGGGGCATTATCGCGGAACATGTCGTCATGCAGGAGCTTATCGCTCATGACTCCAGGAGCAACCAGGCGCCGCATTTCTGGGTCAGGGAAAAACGGCAGTCAACTGCAGAAGTGGATGTCATCATGCAGCAGGGAAGCCGTGTTATACCTGTCGAGGTTAAATCAGGAGGAACGGGTACATTAAAATCACTTCACCAGTTCATGAAAAAAGCGTCACATGATTTCGCGGTGAGGTTGTATGCCGGTGAATTCGCTATCATTGATTCAGAAACAACTGAAGGGAAGAAGTTTCGGCTGATGAATGTACCATATTATCTTGCCGGGAAGATATATGACTACATAGATTTTTTTATTGATAAGGACACAACATATCATAAATGAAAATCAAGCAATAGCGAATCTGAAATTATAAAACAGGATACATTGAAATGGCTCGTATTCCCTAAACCGCTACGAGATAAACTCCCAGGTTCTTTTCGAGCTCCTGTACCTTTTTGAGATTGTCTTCGGAAATGCTGACAGGATTGACTTCGTGGCATGAGAATGCCAGCAGCATGGAGCCTATCTCTTTTTCAAGGGAATTGATTCTGGCAATGTCATCTTCGTTGAGCTTTGTTGAGATACTGCACATCATAGGAACACCTCCCCGGGCATTTCTTTTAATAATACAGCGAATGTGTGCATTTATCAAAAAATTGTGATTGTATTGTTGCAGATATTTTGTGGAGTTCGAGTTCGGGCGGGGCTCTTCCTCAACCGGAAGCTCGATCGGGGATCGGCCCGGAGGTTTTGAGCCTGAAGCGGCAGTCGGAGAGAGTGACGGTTGACCCGCAATCACATCTTGTTGCATTTACAGCGAGGGGAGCCTGAATTGCCACTGATGAAT
The DNA here is from genome assembly GCA_964652955.1 of uncultured Leptospirales bacterium. Taxonomy (GTDB): domain Bacteria; phylum Spirochaetota; class UBA4802; order UBA4802; family JAKQUI01; genus CAZZCF01. The sequence continues at coordinate 18,139 of CAZZCF010000076.1, read as the reverse complement.
CCTGTGAATTTTTCTGTATTTGATGCGATTAGAAACATAAGCGCTTTCAAATAAATTGTTGCAATGGTTGGGGAACAGGGATACAGTGTGTAGCAGTGTAACGGCCGGAATACTGTTACGCCGGGAATGCAGGGAATATGTTCGGAAAGAGCCTGTATATGTTGAAAGGGCTGGAAACTTCTCTTCGAAGGTATTCTCGAATCGATTGACAGAACAGTGAAATATACGGATAACAGAATATAACGGTTTTGTGAAGAGCTCGATGATGGTTGATGCGGTCGTTAGAAATATAGATACTATTGGAGAAGCCATGAGAGCCAGGGGAGTCATCACACTCGGTATCTTTTCAATCCTCCTGATCACTCATTCCCTCTTCGCTCTGGAGCCGATTCGAATCGACAGCACGTTTTCCCGGCAGTCCGTTGCGAAGAATGTGGAATACCTTGAAGACAGTGAGAAGCGGCTCACCATTGATGAGATTGCGCGCCGTGAAGCGGGATGGCAGGGCACTGATCAGGATGCCTTCAACTTCGGGTTCACCGACTCGGTCTACTGGATGCGCTTTGATGTGCGCAATACGACGGATGAGGCGCTGTACTGGTATTGTGAGATAGGCTACCCGCAGATTGACCGTGTCGAGCTCTTCTACCGCGATGAAGCGGGTGCCTTTACGGTCAAGAAGGGGGGAGACTACTATCCCTTTGACATCCGCGATGTCAGCGACCGGAATACCATCTTCGCCCTGAAGACATGGCCCGGGGTATCGCGCTATTACTTACGCTTCGAGACGTCAAGCTCGCTGAACTTTCCCCTCGTTATCTATTCGCAGCGGGGATATCTCGACAAGGTGCAGAATGAGCTCCCGATACTGTGGTTCTACTACGGCCTCATGTTCATCATGCTGGTCTACAACCTCTTCGTGTTCTTTTCAATCAGACAGCTCGATTACCTCTACTATGTGCTTTTCATCGCCAGCTATATTCTCATTCAGTTCACGCTCAACGGGTTCGCCTTTCAGTATCTCTGGCCCAATTCCATCTGGTGGGCGAACAACTGTATCCCCTTCTTCATCAGCGCTACCGCGGTGTGTAGCGGTTTGTTCTGTCGTGAATCAATGCAATCGCGCACACATTTCCCTCTCCTAAACAAAATCATGCTGTTCGCGATCGTAGTGCCGAATATCATCTTAATGTCGGTTGTGCTCTTCCTCGACTATCGGATAAGCATTAAAGTGACCATGGTCTTCGCGCTCCTCGCGGTTTTGATTCTCTTCATCGCCTCGCTCATCACCACGATCAGGGGATCCCGGCCGGCACGCTATATCCTCCTCGGCTTCCTCGGGCTCTTCTTCGGCATTACGCTCTTTGTCCTGAAGACCTTCGGTGTCCTTCCCAGCAACTTCATCACGGTCTGGGGTTTGCAGATTGGGTCGACGCTCATCGTCGTCTTCCTCGCTCTGGGTCTGGCTGACCGGATAAACACCCTTCGGAGGGATCTGCAGGGGCTCAACCTCGGCCTCGAGACAAACGAGCGGCTCGCGAAGGAGCGGTCGGCGTACCTCGAGAATATCGTCAAGACGGTCAGGGAGATCTCACAGGATCTGCTCAATACCAGCAGCGAGCTGACCGAGATGGGGAATGATTTTTCCCGGATTTCACAGGAGCAGGAGAAGAGCAGCCAGGAGATGACCGTTCTCTTCGGCAACCTGGTTTCGTCGACCGAGAACATCTCGCAGTCCACCGTCGAGCAGAAGCAGGAGGGGGAGAAGACCCGGGAGCTGGCGAACGTTCTCAACGAGACGCAGCGTTATGTCAGGGAGATGAGCGTCTCGGTTCTCGAGAGCATCTCCGTTATCGCGCAGTCGGCAACGGATGCCGGGGAGAGTCTGCGGAACATGATAGAACGGATGGGGATTATCGACGAGGAGGGAAAGACGGTGCGGAATGTCATCTCCATAATCGACGATATCGTCGATCGCATCAACCTCCTCTCACTGAATGCGGCAATCGAAGCGGCGCGGGCCGGCGAGTACGGACGGGGATTTTCGGTGGTCGCCGATGAGATAAGCAAGCTCGCCCACGCAACCGCAGAGAATTCAAAGGAGATATCGGGCCAGATTGTCAGGATAACGGGTGATATCGATCAGGGCATACGGATTGTGACGCAGACGAAGGAATCGACCGACGGCATCTTCGACATGATAAAGACGATAAACGAGCGGGTTGACACCGTCAAGGAGCTCATGGACAGCCTGGGGACCGCCATCGGGAATGTGATGAAGCAGGCAGAGATAATGGACACGCTCTCGAAGAGCATCGCCAGTTCAACCGATGAGCAGAACAGCTCGATGGAGCACACCGTCCAGTACGTGGAGCGGCTCTCGGGCATTGCACAGGAGATATCGTCCACCAATGAGAAAATAGTGCGCTTCACGCACCTGATCACCGAGAAGGCCGTTGTGCTCGATGACCTGGTTAAGGATATCGGTTAATTCACGATAAGGATTGAGGCGTCCTTTGCAACGTTGAGCACTTTCTGGCAGATACTCCCGAAAAGAAAATCCTTGACGCCCGAAATGCCTCTTCTCCCGATCACCATGAGATCGTAATCCTTCCCGGCTTCTTTCGATATATCCCGCGCGATGCCCTTCTTCTTCACCTGCGTCTTGATTTTTATGTTCTTGTCGCTGTATCCGGCCTTCTTGAGGATGTTCTTCGCCTCCTGCATCGCTTTGGAAACCAGCTCCTTCTTCTTGTCCTCTACGAGGCAGAAATGGCTCTGCTGCGCCTTGAAGTAGGGTATCAGCTCCGGACTGTCCATGTCGCAGATGGATGCGGTATTGGTTATGACGTTGAAAAGGGTTACCTTTGTCCCGGGATCGAATGAATCCGCAACGAATTTCACCGCCCGCAGCGCGTTGTCCGAATCGTCAAATGCTATCAGTACGTTCTTATCCTTCTTTACCATTGCATTCCTCCTCATTTCAGCAAAAGAATTCTCTCCCGCACATGATTGTGCTGTGAATCGCATAAGAGAACTTCTAAAACGTTTAAAATTATGGCGTTGCGAAGGACACTTCCAGGACTCCCTGTTGCCGTGTTCCTCGCGGGCGAATTATCATCAAAACGCTTTTCCGCTTCTGAATTTGCAGCGCTTGAAAAGAGTTTTGCAGCGCCCATACATAAACATATCGCTTGAATACTCGATGTCAAAAAAAAGGAGGGGTGATATTTCATTTTATTTTTATTGACTCTCACCGCGAATGATGCGAATATAAGGAGGTGTTGGAAGAGAGGGGAATCTCGCGGCATCCCCGATGGATCTTCATGCTGAGCGCGCACGGTTTCTGGATGCTGGAATTCTCCCCGGATGGAGGATGCACCTGCTTTAAAAAACATAATGCGGAGGTACGATAATGGAGACTCCTTTTCCCTTTGAGCCGTTTCTCGTTTTTGGCACCATGGCAATTTTTCTCTTGATCGGTATTTATCTCAGGGCACGTATCGGCTTTTTTCAGCGGTTCCTCTTCCCCAGCTGCCTCATCGGGGGAACGCTGGGGCTCATTGTGCTGAACACGGGCCTGTTCGATCTGAAAGCAACGGATTTTGAAGCCTTTGCCTATCACTTCTTCACCATTTCGTTCATCTCGGTCGGTCTGACGCCCAGCAGCGAGCAGCAGACGGCGGGGGGTGGCAAGGAGATATTCAAGGGCGCTTTCTGGATGGCCTGCATTGAAGGAGTTACCATTTCTCTTCAGACCATCATCGGCGGTCTCTGCGTGCTCCTCTTCGCAGTCCTCGGCGTGGAGCTCTTCTCAACATTCGGTTTCTTCCTCCCCCTCGGCTTTACCGAGGGTCCCGGTCAGGCGGTCTCGATCGGGAAGACCTGGGAGGGGTTCGGCTTTGAGAATGCGGCAACAATCGGATTGACCTTTGCCGCCATCGGTTTTCTCTTCGCCTTCTTTATCGGCGTTCCGCTGGTGAACTGGGGAATCCGGAAGGGCCATTCAACGCTCGGCAGCATTACCCTTCCCAAGGATCTCCTTAAAGGGGTGATAGACCGTGACAAGGAGAAGGAGCCGGCGGGCGGTCTGACGATGCACTCGGGGAATGTCGATACCCTCGCGTTCCACCTGGCTCTGGTCGGTCTGGTTTACGTGCTGACCTACGGGCTGGTCGTTCTCCTGGGGAAGGTGTCCTCTGTGAATATGGCCAAGGGGCTCTGGGGATTTTTCTTCTTCTTCGGGCTGATGATAGCGCTCCTCATAAAGTGGATCATGGGGCGGCTCGGCATCGCGCATCTCATTGATCCGGGCGTGCAGCGGCGGGTAACCGGATGGTCGGTGGACTTTCTCATCGTGGCAACGGTTATGGCGGTGCAGATGGTCATCGTCATGAAGTATATCGTGCCCATCATCGTCATGTCGATTCTCAGCGGGATATTCACCACATGGGCTATCCTGTATCTGGGGAGCCGGCTGCCGTCGCTCAACCTGGAGCGGACGGCGGTCATATACGGCACCTGCACCGGCACCCTTTCGAGCGGGCTCCTTCTGCTGAGGGTAGCCGATCCCGAGTTCAGCACGCCGGCGGTTCTTGAGATAGGCTTTATGAATCTTATTGTGGCACCCGTCATATTCGCGAGCATGGTTCTCGTCAACGCGCCGGTCTGGTGGGGCTGGAGCATCAACCTGGTCATGCTCATACACGTTGGCATCCTGGTGCTCTGCCTGGCGCTCATCAAGATATTCAAGCTGTGGGGATCGCCGAAGTTCTAGCATCGGCCGTATAACCGGAAATTTCTGTTTGCTGGCGGGCGCGATACGGTGCGGGAACGGTCGGGAGCGGGACCGGGCCCGATTGCGTGCATGTCTGACGGTTCTTCCGGAATGGCAAAACGCTCTCCGGTTTTTCCTTGACAGAGAGCGCTCTCTTTTCTTCTAGTACAGGAGGGGGTGCGCTGTGGCATTCCCGGGTATATGCGCGGGCAGGTTGTCCCCTGACGGGTGCTGGCCGGGCCCCGATCGGAGACTCGATCCCGGGCGAGGGCGTGCTCCCGATATATCAGGGCCGTGAGAAGATTATTGATTCAGCTGACGATATGACTGAGAGGATTCTTCGCTATGATATACTTTCTCGTTCATGGAAAAGGCGATAACGTCGCCGTTGCGGTGGTCGATATCAAGAAGGGTGATCGCTGCGAGGGGCTCAACATGGAGACGCAGCAGCGGTTTGCGATTGACGCGGGGATGGATATCCCCCTGGGTCATAAGATCGCCCTGCAGGATTTCAACGAGGGCGATACCATTATCAAGTACGATCATGATATCGGAAGAGTGGTACGCGCCATCAAGACGGGCGAGCATGTTCATGTTCACAATGTGAAAACGAAGCGCTGGTAAACGAAAGGAGTTCCTGATGAAACCCTTTACCTTTATGGGCTATCGGCGGGAGAACGGAAGGGTTGGCGTGCGGAATCACGTGCTCATTCTCCCCCTGGATGATATATCCAATGCGGCGGCGGAAGCCGTTTCCCGTACCATTACGGGGACGATGGCAATTCCGCACAGTTACGGCCGGCTGCAGTTCGGCGAGGATCTCGAGCTCTTCTTCCGGACGATGGCGGGGACGGGTTCGAATCCGAACGTGGCCGCCGTCATTGTCATCGGCATTGAAGGTGAATGGACGGAACGGCTGGTTGCGGGGATCCGCGAAACGGGCAAGCCGGTGGAGGGCTTTTCGATCGAGCGGCACGGCGATCTCAACACGATAGAGCGCGCCTCGCGGAAGGCGATCGAGTTTGTTCAGTTCGCCACGGAGCTGCAACGGAGTGAGTGTTCCGCTGAAGATCTCTACGTTTCGATAAAGTGCGGCGAATCCGACACCACGTCGGGGCTCGCATCAAATCCCACCGTGGGGAACGCCGTGGACAAGCTCCTTCAGATGGGCGCGACGGTTTCCTTCGGGGAGACTTCGGAGATAACCGGCGCCGAGATGGTGGTGAAGGAGCGTGCGGCGACTCCCGAGGTCGGGGAACAGTTCTATCAGGCGTGGAGCTCCTACAACGACTTCATCAATTCCAGCAAAACGGATGATCTCTCCGATTCACAGCCGACCAAGGGGAATATCGCCGGCGGTCTCACGACCATCGAGGAGAAGGCCTTCGGCAATATTCAGAAGATCGGGAAAGCAAGCTATATCGGCGTCCTGAAACCCGCCGAGAGCCCCCGGGGGAAGGGGCTCTGGTTTATGGACACCTCTTCCGCCGCTGCGGAGGCGGTGACCCTCTGGATGGCCTCGGGTGCGGTTATCCATCTCTTCCCGACCGGCCAGGGAAATGTTATCGGGAATCCCGTTCTTCCGGTTATCAAGCTCTCGGCAAATCCGATCACCTGTGAGACCATGCGCGAGCACATCGATCTCGATGTCAGCGATATCCTGCAGGGGCGGATGACCCTCGATGAGGCGGGTGATAAGCTCCTGGAGGTTATTGTTCGCACCGCCCGGGGGCGGGTTACCGCTGCCGAGGCGCTGGGGCATCGGGAATTCGTCCTCACCAAGCTGTATCGAAGCGCGTAGATGGGGATGATGCAGCTCCCGCCGATCTATCTTGTCAGGCAGACATTCGAGGGTGATGAGATCACCGACATTCCTTCCGCGGTCTTCTCCGAGCTGAAGAAGCTTGAGCTGTCATCCCGAATTCGCCCCGGTGAAACGGTAGCCGTCGCAACGGGGAGCCGGGGGATTCGCGGTATCGATCGCATTGTGAAATCGGTCATCGATGCGCTGAAGGAGCTGGGCGCCCGTCCCTTCATCGTCCCGGCGATGGGAAGCCACGGTGGCGGGACCGCTGAACGGCAGCGGGAGGTGCTGGCCCGCTACGGCATCACCGAATCATCAATGGGGTGCGATATCCGCTCTTCCCTTGACGTTACGGTTATCGGGAGCACCGACCTGGGGATTGATGTGGTGATGGATGTGCACGCCGCGGAAGCCGATCACATCGCCGTGGTGAACCGGATTAAGCCGCACACCAGGCTCAGCGGCGAGATAGAGAGCGGTCTCCTGAAGATGTGCATGATCGGTCTCGGCAATCAGAGGGGAGCGCAGATGTATCATAGGGCCTTTGAGAAACATTCATGGATGAAGATTCTCAGGACGGTGGTGCCGGTGCTCCTCGAGCGCTCCTCGCTGGCGTTCGGCGTTGCCATCGTGCAGAACGCCTCCGAGGGGATCGGAAGGCTGGTTGCCCTGCGGCCCGAGGATTTCCTTGCGGTTGAGCCGCAGCTTTTGAAAGAGGCGCGGGAGATGATGGCGACGCTCCCGCTACGGGATATCGATCTCCTGATCGTCGATGAGATGGGGAAGGAGATCAGCGGCACCGGCATGGACACCACCATCACCGGCCGTAAGGAGGGATCGGAAATGCGGGTGACGCGGGTCTTCGTTCGCGATCTCACGGAGAAGAGCCGGGGCAATGCGCAGGGAATCGGGCTGGCTGATTTCACGACCCGCCGCCTCGTGGACAAGATCGATTTCAGCCTGCTCTATCTCAATTCTCAGACCGCGTATCGGACCGATACCTGCAAGGTGCCCATGACGCAGGACACCGATTACGATGCCCTGCGGGTTGCGCTCGACATGGATGCCGCTCGACCGGAGAGCTATCGGCTCGTGTGGATCAGGAACACGCTCGATCTGGAACGCATTGCGGTTTCACAGGGATGTCTGGAAGAGCTGAAGGGGAGGGAGGGGATCGAGGTGCTGAAGGGCCCGCTGAGCATCACCTTCGATGACGGGGGAAACCTGCTATCGCCCTTTTCGTGATCGGCCTTTTCCTGGGCATCGCCGCTTTGTTTAATAAAATTTCCAAATGTGGGCAGGATTACAGGAGTAGCAAAATAGATTTGGTATTATTCACATCCCGTACTCTTTTGAAATAGCTGCCTGAAAGAGCCGGACAGTCGGGGAAACGGGTGCCCGGCGATGTGATGGCAGAACAGGCAGAGAGGCGGGGTGTCTTTGATAAAGCGTGAAACCTGTTTCACCGAGGAACGGGGATTTCCTCCCGGTTGAGCCGCACCTTCTCCTGAAGCGCAGGAAGCGGGCACATAGTGAAGGGGGCGGCAGCCGTTGAAGGGAATGCGTGACCGATAAACGGAGCGCGCGGGAAACAGTGAGCAAGGCATCTATTGCATTTAACGTATTGATGGAGTAGAACATGAGTCGAAAGGTGCTGGTATTTGAGCCGGAGAGGTGTATCGGCTGCCGGCTCTGCGAGGGATGGTGCAGCATCACCCATGATGGTGTTGTCAACCCGGCCCGATCGCGCATACGCATAATCCGCAATCATGCAAAACAGGTCGACGTTGCGATATATTGCCATCAGTGCGATAATGCGCCCTGCATCGCCGCCTGCTCCTTCGATGCCCTCACCCGGGACGAGAAGACCGGAGCGATTCTGGTGGATTCCGAGAAATGCGCTGGCTGCCGCGCCTGTATTCACGCATGTCCCTATGCCGCTCCCTCGATGCATCCCACCGAGGAGTTCGTCCTGATATGCGATCTCTGCGAGGGGAATCCACAGTGCGTTCTGCACTGTCCCGAGGGGGCCATTCAGTACCTGGAGCGGCATAAGGCTCACCGGTTACACCGATCCAGAATTGTTCGAGACATCGCCGGTGAAAAGGGATGAGGGGGGATGATATGAAGAGAGGAGGAATAGCCGGCACGATTCTGAAGGTCGACCTCACCGCGGGGACGGTTTCGAAGATGAACACGCCGCAGGAGCTCCTCGGCGAGTACCTCGGCGGCAGGGGGCTCGGCGCTTATCTCCTCTCGCGGGAGGTGCCTCCCGCGGCAGATCCCCTCGGCCCCGATAACCGGCTCATCTTCATGAACGGCCCCCTGGCCTGTTCTCTCATTCCGGCGAACAACAAGGTCTGCGTCACCTTCAAGTCGCCCCTTACCGGGAGCTACTCCTATTCCCTCTGCGGCGGACACTGGGGGCCTGAATTGAGGTTTGCCGGCTCCGACGGGCTCATTATCGGGGGGAGGGCTCCCGAACCGCTGTACCTCTGGATAGATGATGGCGCCGTCGAGCTGCGGCCTGCCGGGAATCTCTGGGGGAAGACGATCCCGGAATGCGAGGAGCTCATCAGGGATGAGCTGGGAGGCGATGAAGGGATACAGATTGCCGCCATCGGGCCCGCGGGTGAAAAGGGAAACCTGATGGCCTGCATAACCGCCGGATGGTATCGCGAATTCGGTAGGGGCGGCTGCGGTGCGGTTATGGGTTCCAAGAATCTCAAGGCAATTGCGGTGCGGGGAACGCAGGATATATCCTTTGCCGATGCTGCCGGGATGAAGGATCTCTCGGAGCGTCTCTGCGTTTCCCTCAGGGAGCTTCCGAAGATAATCGCGCGGCGGCAGTACGGAACGGCCGAGATGGTCGAGGGGATTAACAATCTCGGCATGTGGGCGACCCGGAACTTTACCGAGGGTTTCTTTGAGGAGGGATATAAGCTCGAGGGGCCCCGGATGCGGTCCGATATCGTTGTCGGTGATTCCTCCTGTTACGGGTGCCCCGTCGGCTGCGGAAAGCGCAGCGCCGTGCAGGTCGGTGACAGGAAGATACTCATGGAGGGGCCCGAGTTCGAAACCATCGGCCTCATCGGGGCAAACTGCGGCATCAGCGACTGGGAGACGATTCTCAGGGCCACCGAGATCTGCGATGTCAACGGCATGGACACCATGAATGCCGGCGGGTGCGTGGCGCTCGCCATGGAGTGCTTCGAGCGGGGCATCATCAGCCTGAAAGAGACCGGCGGAATCGATCTGCGCTTCGGGAACGGTGAAGCGCTCGTGCAGGTGCTGCAGCTGATGGTCGAGGGGAAGGGGATCGGCGCCATTCTGGCGAAGGGGGTTCAGTCTGCCGGTGAGCAGTTCGGCGCTCCTGAGCTGGCGATGCACTCCAAGGGACAGGGACTTGCCGTGTACGATCCCCGTGGCTGCAAGGGGATGGCCCTCACCTACGCGACCTCGCCGAAGGGGGCACATCACATGATCGCAACGACCATGGCAGCGGAGATTCCCAACGGGACGAGGCTGAGCGCCGAAGGGAAGGGGCAGCTGCAGCGGGATCAACAGTTCAGCATGTGCGTGGTGGACTCCATCGCCCTCTGCTCAACCGTGCGGGGGGGCGTGTCCCTGAAGCATCAGGCAGAAGCCTATACCGCGGTGACCGGCATCGAGATGGATGAGGAGCGGCTGTACCTGGCCGCCGAGCGCATTATCAACCTGGAGCGGATGTACAATGTCCGCCTCGGCTTTTCACGGAAGGATGATACGCTGCCGAAGCGGTTTCTGGAGGAGGCGCTGAAAACAGGTGAGAGCGCCGGCGAAACGGTCGATCTCGATCCCATGCTCGATGACTTTTACGCGGTCATGGGATGGGACCGCAACGGCATCCCCACCGAGGAGAAGCTCGCCCGGCTCGGGCTTTCGGATCTGCTGAAGTGAGAAGGCCTGCCTGCAGGATATCACCGCTGCAATCCGTGCCGGCTGATCACTGCGTAAGTTCTCCGCTTCTGGTGCCGGCTGATCACTGTCCCGGCACGCCGGCGGTTCCCGGTTTGAACCGGAATATCTGATAGGGGGCGTTCGCGGCCCGCTCTTCGCCGCTCTGCATGAAGACGAGATGGAGCGAGCTGCAGGTCACGTAGAGCCAGCCGCCGGGCCCGAAGCTGAATCCGTCGGGCCATCTGAGCCGGGGGCTCGTGACGAGGGTCTGCAGCCTGCGATCGGTTCCGATGCGGTGCACCGCGAAGTTTTCCATATCACTGATATATATATTGCCGGCGAGATCCGTCGTGATGCCGTCGCTCAGGGTCTTTTTGGCGTAGACCTCGACCCGCCCTGCCAGCTCATCCTCACTGATCGCTGCGTTCAGATCACTCGTGCGAATGCGGTAGAGCGTGTCGCCGGACATCGCGCCGTAGTAGAGCCACTCCCCTTTCCGGTCAAGGGCAATGGAATCGAGACTCACCATCACGGGCGATATCCCGGGGATGCCGAAGTCGCGTCCCGCTACCCTGATGATGTACTTTTCCGCCCGAACCGAGGGGTGATCCTCGAGCAGCCGGCGAGCGGTGCGTTTCGCACTATCGTAGACGATTATGGCGGGGGTGTTGGCGAAGGCGCTCGTATCGGCAATGTATATCTTCTCTCCTGCGGGGTCTATCTGCAGATCGTTGAGCATGGATCCGAAGCCGGCGATATCGGCGCTGAACCGGTACTCGTGCACAACCGCATTCCGCGAGAGGTCGAAGGCCAGCAGTCTCGGAACCCCCTGGCCGTGGCGGGCGAAATCGAGCGTCCAGAGCCTGTTCTGCGAATCGATGCGGAGCGAGAGGACGGTATCGAAGAAGGGCTCCCCTGCACGGCTCGCCTGGAAAGAGGCATCGGGATAGGGGAGCGGTTTCCCGTCGACCAGTTCGAGCACCTTGACCGGCGGAGCAGCGTCGGGATGAGAGGTGAAGAATACCCTTCCGGTCCGGGAGACGGCGACGTTTCCGGGAGGATACTCGAGATCGGCGACAACCTCAAGCGCGGATTCGTTGAGGATCGGATCGGTCGAGCGGTTCTCGAGAGTGATGCCGCCCCCGTAGCGCTTCTGTATCAGCACGAAGAGCGAGATGAGCACGGCAATGATGAGTATGCCGATACCGAGAGCTATCTTCTTTATGAATCTCATTGGGGTACCCCCTCCTATCGTACATCGTCGGCTCGATTTATCTCTCATGCGAGAAGTCGAACGGTTATAGTATTGCATGTTGTCCGTCACCTGTTTCCCATCACCGGTACCTTCCTGTCCCGCGCTCATTTCCCTCGGCGGAGATGCGCTCTCAGCAGCCCGGGGATTTCGGTGAGGGAGGCGATGATATGATCGGGCCGATGCGTCTCGAGCTTCTTCCCGTCCCTGTTTATCCAGATGGTGCGCATACCCGCCTGTTGTCCGCCAGCGATATCGCGATTGATGCTGTCACCGACAATGGCGCACGCCGCCGGTTCAGCATTGAATCTGTTCATGGCGAGCCGGAAGATCTCCCGTTCCGGCTTGCCGGCATTCACCTCGCCGGAGATGATGATATCATCAAAGAAGTGGCCGATACCCGATCCCTCTATCTTCTCCCGCTGAATGGCGGGAGCACCGTTGGTAATCATGCCGAGACGTGATCCGGCGGCGAGATCGGTGAGCACTGCCGCGGTTTCGGGGAAGGGGATGTGGCGCTTCCGCCGCTCTGCAATAAATCGCCCTGAGAGCTCGAGGGCGAGCTCACGGTCGTCGATGTCACTATCTCGAAGCGCCCGGTGCCATGAGTCGAGCCGGTACCGATCGGTTAATCGGCTCAGCTCTCCGAGCATCCGGTGCTCGCCGGTGAAATCGCCCCAGAGCCCTTCCCATGAGCTGATGCCTATCTTCACGCAGTAGGGATAGGTCGGCAGCTCATGCCAGAGCTCCCGTGCCCGTATTTTCACCTGTTGGGAGAGTAGTTCCGGGTCGATAGTATAGCGCTCCTGCGCGAGCCGGGCTGCGGCGAGAAAGGCCTCCTCCGCGGAGGCCCGTTCAATGACGAGGGTATCGTCCAGGTCGAAAAAGAGAACGGTGCCCGTCTCGCCGGATGATTTTCCGTGCTGATTCATGCAGACCCTCCTCCTCCCCGCATGCTCTCTCAGAAGCGCTTCTCCCGGTCACCGCCTCTGCGGTTCTGCAGCGAAATTCCTACTTCTTCCTGAGCGGTTTATTGCAGCAGAAAAATCCGCCGCTCTCTCCTTCGGCATGGCAGGTGCAGGAATCGGCCGGGGTGCCGACATGCGCACACTCCTTGACCACCTGCAGCTCGATGCCGCAGTCCTCACAGAAATAAATATCACCCTTCTTCATATCGTGACAGCTTGACATGGGGCTCCCTCCTTTAAGCAACCTGTATTCGCTATTCTGAAACAGTGGTATCATAGAACAGAATAGCCGCATAATCCGATTTGTCAAAATAAATGTCGCGGGGTGGAGGCATCGCGGACATGCCGCTGCTCCGAAAGGGTGGGAGATCCGGCCGCGCTTATATCTTGACATAAACGAATCCGGGCAGTACATTGAGCATGATCGGGTTGAAGAGCACAAGAGACAGAAGGTGATCAACGGGTGAGGAGGAGGCATGGACAGCTTTTATGATCAGATTATTCCCGAAGGGAAGAAGCGGACGGGAAAATATACCATTGAGCTTCCCGTTCTCTATTTTCGGGACGATGCGTTCATACTCGTTTTTTCTGCGGATGAGGAGCGCGTTCGCCAGGATATACCCTCGGATACACTGGAACCGATTCGACTGCGGGGCGGGCGATGTGCCATCGGCTTCGGTGTTTTCAACTATATCGATACCACAATCGGTCCCTACGGGGAGCTGGGCATAGTTGTGCCGGTGGTTCATGGCAGAAAACCCGGCCGCATTCTCCCCCTGCTCAGGGAGACCCGCTATCCCGGATTCGGGCATCTGGTGCTGCATCTTCCCGTGACGAACCTGAAGGCCCGTGACGGGGGGAGGGTGCAGTGGGGATATGCGAAGTTCACCTCGGATATGCGCTTTCTCATCACCCCCGAGTTCATGGAATGCCGGCTGTCGGAGGGGAAAAAGCATATCCTGACCGTGCGGGTCGGTCGCCGGGGATTCCTTCGGCATGACGATCGGCCGCTTATCACCTATACCGTGAAAGACGGCTCCCTGCTCAAAACCGTTATACCGCAGAAGGGGATATTCCGGGAGTGCATTCGCCCGAAAGAGTCCTTCCTCGAGCTGGGGAATCATCAGATTGCGGAACAGCTCCGGTCCTATAATCTGTCTCCGAAGCCGCTCATTTCCCGGTATGCGCTGGAGCGGGCCGCCATACTCCCCTCCGGAGAAGAAGTCGAGAAGCAGGTGCAGCCGCTGGATGGCTACAGGGGCTCAGAGAGGGAGGGGAGCCTGAAGGTGCTCTACCGGGAGTAGCCCGCGACGTAGGGCCGGGGATTCTTTCCGTCACCCCTCGGTCGCTGCAATCACTCGCCGGCGTATCGCCGTTCAGGAATTGACTGCGGCATCTTTCCGCTCTCATAAAATTCCGGTGTGACATAGAGACCGCAGTAGCAGTGCCCGTACTCCTCCTGGTCGGGCCTGCAATAGTCGCAGGGGCAGATGATATCCCTGTCGAGATCACGTTTGCCGTCGGCGTCTCTGCAGGGACAGGAGAAGTATCCGTATCGATTGTAATTCACCGTCAGACCTTCGATGAGCGTTTCCAGAAATTCCTTATCGGGATGCAGTTTCCATCCCTGCTTTCGGGCAACCATGGTTACGAAGGTGCGGGTATCATCTTTACTCTTCTTTGTATCGGGCTGCATCAGTATTCCTCCTTACGCGACTTTCAGCTCTTCTCGCCATTCGTTTTCTTTGAAGCCTATCAGATATTTGTTATCGTTAATTATCGCGAAGGGGAATCCGACATTCCTCCCCGCTTTCTCTTTGAGGTCGTTTTTCAGCTCCTGCTTCACCTCGAAGGGGAGCAGGTCAACATACACATAGCGGAACGTGATGGAGTGATCTCTGAGAAACTGCAGTGCCCGCTTGCAGAAACCGCAGGTCGAAAGCGCGTAAACGGTTATATCACCGGGATTATTCTCTCCTTCAACGGTGGTAAAATTCAGTGTATAGCTCATAATCACCTTCCTCTCCTGAATGGTGTATCCTGTCAATTATTCAAAATATAGCGCAGCGCTTCCTGCCTATCAATAAAAAGGAACAGTGGAAAAGCGCAGGCTTTCAGGGCGCGCCCGGTACTTTTTTATGCGTTTTCCCTTCCGGGGTGATACTATTAATTGAGCATCTGTTCATGCATTCTGTTGAATGAACAGCACTCTATACGGAGGGGAGGAAGCGGCCGATGGGTTTTAATTCTTTCGAAGAGATTATCACCTTTGCGAAGGAGAAGGAGCGTGAGGCAGCTCTTTTCTATGAGGAGCTGAGCAGAGAGGAGCCCTTTTCGGGGACCGGAACCCTCTTTGAGGAGTTTGCCGGCGAGGAGCGGAAGCATCTTGCGCTCCTTGAGGATCTGGGCAGCGGGGAGAAGCTCTCGGAGTACCGATACAGCTGGATACCCGATCTGAAGCGGAGCGACTATATCGTCGACATGGACTATCGGAAGGATATGGATTATGCCGATATTCTCCGCATTGCCATGAAGCGGGAGGAGAAGGCCCTCAAGCTGTACAACCAGCTCCTCGAGAAAGCCGAGAAGGAGGATTTACAGCGGCTCTTCAAGATGCTCGCCCAGGAGGAAGCGAAACACAAGCTCAGGCTTGAGACCCTCTATGACGATTTCATGGCGAAGCAGGGTGATTGATATCCTATTAGTACTTGACTATTTCGTACGGGGGAGTATCCTCTTAACCTGTTACCGGGGTGTCGCTGCTCTTCAGTAATGGGAAGCGAGGAGATATGGCGCTCATTCTTTCGATAGATAACAGTCAGGAATCTCAGGACAGGATATCCGAGCACCTTGACAAGCTGGGGCACACCGTGGTCAATGCAACGACCGGGGACAAGGGGCTCGATATGGCGAAGACGGGCAATCCCGATCTGATCCTGCTCGACATCAATATGCCGGACATGGGCGGGGTCGAGGTCCTCGAAAAGCTCAAGGGGCATGAGATCACGAAAGATATACCGGTCATGATGCAGTGCACCACCGCACGACGCGAAGATGTCCTGAATGCGATGCAGTATGGCATCATCGATTACCTGATAAAGAGCCTCGACGTCAATATCTTCAGACGGAAGATCGATGCGGCGCTGGAATACAGCAAGATTCATCGCGAGGAGCTCGAGGCGAAACGGGAAAGCCATATCACCGTCTCCTATCAGACCGGAAAGACCATCGTATCGATCAAGACGCGCCTGAAGGATGACAGTGTGATGGATGAAGCCCGGGAGAAGCTCAATGAAACCTTCCGTGATATAACCCGAAACGATCTGTGCATTCTTGATCTCCGCTATCTTCCCGAGCTGGAGGAGAGTGAGGTTCCCCGAATTCGTGAAATCGTGGAGCTCATTCCGGATCGAAAGCTGTACATCGTTGCGGGACGGCATTACGGAACGATTATGATGGAGACGGAGTTTGAGGATCGGGTGCAGGTTTTCATCTCATTTGGTGACATGGAGATATACTCCTTTTCGGAAGGCGAGGAGATCATGGACGAGGAGCTGACCGGTATGGACCTGACCTACCGGTCGCCTGCAAAGGGTGACCGGGATGAGAAGATCCCTCTTTCCGACCGGAAGGGCAAGCGGTTTACCGAATCGGAGATTCTTGACATACTGAAGAAGGCCGAATCCGGCGAGAAGGTTGCAGACCTCTGCAAGAAGCACGGCATGAGCGAGTCAACCTTTTACAACTGGCGGAGCAAGTACAGCGGCAGGGAGATCGGCAATCTGATAAAATTAAAAAACCTTGAGGAGGAGAATCGGAAGCTCCGGCAGATAATTGCCGAGCAGGTAATTGAGATACACACCCTGAAGAATCAACTCGAAGAGCGGGAGTGATCTCTTCCAAACAGGCATCTCCTCATTCGCCGACGATCACGTTCTTGATTCTGCTGGTAACGTGTTCGTGATTATACTCCTCGAAGGTATGTACCGCACAGAGATACAGCGGCAGATCGAAACACCCCTCTTCGTACAGTTCCGTGATGTGTTCAAGCGCCTCCTGCTGTGAATGCTCTCTGCTGTAATAGGTGGGAGCTCTCATCGCATCGTAGATGTCTGCGATGGCGATGATTTTTGATTCCGGCGGGACGTGTTTCATCGGCGGGTATCCCCGCTCTGAGCTCAGCCGGTGATGGGCCAGAATGTAGGCAAACATGTTCGGGATGTTGACGCCGACCTCTTCGAGCTTATTCACCGAGAAGGTCGGATGTTTTGCCATTATCTTGAATTCCTCATGCGTGAGCTTTCCCGGCTTGTTCAGTATGCTGTTGGGGATGCACAGCTTTCCGATGTCGTGATTCAGTGCAGCCATGGCCAGGATGTGTCTGTTGAGAATGTCGAAATCGATGGTGAGGGAGGGGTATTTCTTCTTCGTATCGATCTCCGTGTACCGGTGCATGAGATTGTGGATGTTCTCGAAGAGGACTTCCCGGACGGGGCTGGTGTACTTGAGCAGTATGCTGTTCTTCTGATTGTCGATGTATTTCAGCATCTGGTTTGAGAAGAGAATGGGTGTTGTTCCCTTGTCATATGTTTCGGTTTTGACGGGCAGCCATCGGCCGAGATTGTTCTCGAGGAAGAGATCCTCCTTGAGCAGCTTCAGTTTCTTTGCGATAGCGAGCGTGTAAAAGGCAACGGCGCATGAGTGCGAGAAGGTGATGTAGTTGTCCCTGTTGCGAATCGCCGTAATCATGTCGATGTATTCCGATGCGTAGAGGTTGCTCTCGAGGATGTTGTCGAGATAGTTTGCAATATACCGTGATATCTTCGCATTGTTCTTCGAGTCCAGAAAAACAACATTGTTCACGATGATCTTCTTGAATATCTCCTTGATCTGATAGATGTTCGTTCGCAGGGCCAGCTTTATCTTGAGGAAGGGGACAAAGTAGAGCCGGTCGAGCCGTTCGGCAATTGCTGCCGCCTTTTCCTCATCGTATTCGTCAGCCAGCGCAAAGGAGTCTTCGGCCGGTTTCTTCGATTCTCCATCCTCAATGAGTATATAGGCATCCCGCAGCCGCTTCTTGAAGAGCTTCTGTCCCTGATGTGCCTGTAGAATGCCGTTCCGATCGTATATGTCGAGGGGAATTGGCTGGAAATCGTAGTCGTCGATATTGTATTTTTCTGCGAAGGGGATGAGTCTCTTCATGAAGGTAATACCTCTGAATAAATCGGAACAGTTTTACAACGAAGGCTTGCCTTTCGAACACCGGGATACGGGACACGCACACAGCCGGAAGGCGCTGGCAATTCGGTTACAGATAATCAGTATAGTACCTCTTCGTATTATCGTCAATAAATTTCAAATTTTCATCTCATTGAACAGGCACCGATCGGCGGACGGAA
>CAZZCF010000075.1:0-19418 GCA_964652955.1 uncultured Leptospirales bacterium | reverse complement strand
TTCATAATGGCGAACCCTTTCTCAATAAGCAGGTCATTGAGTTCTTCAATCGATCCGTTGATGTTACCGAAGAGGGGGATTATGTTATACACTATGGTGATTTCGTCTACCCGATTGTCGTTGAGGATACTCCCGTCTTTGTTACGGGTGTGCGGTACACGGGATTCGGGGAGTTCGAGAAGGTATATCTCACTCTCTCTACCGGTGAATCGGAGGAGCTCAATCCCGATCTGCTTTTCTTTCGCGCTAATAACTGTCTGTACACCATGGTGAGGAATGGTCTCCTTCCCGCACGGTTTAAGCGATCACCCTCCTTTCATATCCTTGACCGCCTTGAGGAGAGTGATGATATCTTTTATCTCAGGATATGCGGAAAGCGCATAGTCTTGAAGGAGAAGGTGTAACGGTACGGATTTCTCGCGTTACGAAGGGGAAGAAGGGCATACTATGAGTATTCTCCGGCACAGGTGGCGTCGTATCGCTTCAACGTCACTCCTTCTCATTACACTGCTCTGCACAGGTGCTCCGGCTGACGGGCTCCCGGACACCGCTTTCGTCACCATTAATATTCTCTCAAAGCATATCAGGCTGCTGCGCGAGGGCAGCTATGAACGTATCGGCATGAGATTCCCCCCCGCCGCCGTGCTTGAGGAGATGGGTGACAAATCATGGGAGACGGTCAACTCTCTGGAAATCCGCTGTGAAAACGGCGTCCTGAAGCTGACGACCGGCGCAGGGGATTTTTATGAGCCCTTCAATCTCAGGATATCGGCAACCGATGGATCTGTCTTCACCGTGATACTGGGTGATGAGAAGCGTTGCTATCCCCTCCCCGTTGTGTTCAGGGGATCGGGGGAAACCGTTGAAGTAATCGTGACAGAGGGCCTCTCCCGATATGCCGCTGATGCGGCAACTGCTGAATACGGCATGCTGCCCGGGGAGAGTCGTGAGGCGCTTCATGCGCTCACCCTCATTATTGCGGCGAGATATCATATGAAGGAACGGTCTCATCGCACCTTCGACTTCTGTGATCTCACGCACTGCCAGGTCTATAGGGGAAGAATGGCAAAGGGGAGAACACCGCTCCCCGACTGGCAGATCGATGTCAGGGGGCGGGAAGCACCGCTTCTCTTTCATTCGCGATGTGGCGGACGGACTTTTGACGAGCGAATCTTCGGCTCCTCCGTTCCGAAGGTGAAGGGTGTACGCGATTGGATATCGGACGAGGGGGTGTATCTCTGCCGGGATACGCGGTGGGAGCGGGAGATAGGAGAGCAGGAGATGGTGGCTCTCCTCTTCCCCGATGGCACGCAGCCCCGGGGTCCGGTTAATTGCGTCTACGATCGGAAGCGCCTCAGGATTATCCTGCGGGGGGAAAACCGGCAATGGGAATTTCCGCCGGAGGATTTTCGGCTCAGGATGAACAGGATCAGGGGATGGAGCTATATCAGGAGCAATAATTATACTATTAAGCAGATAGTGCGTGATGGTGAACGGTGTCTCCTCCTGCGCGGATACGGATTAGGTCACGGGGTGGGATTCTGCCAGCACGGTGCGCTTGCCCTTGCGCAACGGGGTTATTCCCGTTATGAGATTATCGAGCATTACTTTCCCGGAATTCGGTTCAGGAACAGCGGTAAAGCCCGTTCAACGCCATATCTCTCGTATGTTATCTTTGATCTGAGCAGCGGGAGAATAGTAAAATGCAGCCACCGCCAGGTGATCGAACGACGCATACCCGCGGGCTCTCTTTTCAAGATTCTCGTTTCGCTCTGCATCGCTCATGAGCGGCGCGATCTGATGGACTACCGATTTCATTGCCGGGGAACCCGGGAGGATCCCACGCTCCCTGAACGATGCTGGGATCCCCATGGTCACGGGGAAAATGATCTCGTTACGGCATTGTCCCTCTCGTGCAATCTCTATTTTGCCTCGCTGTATCGCCACCTCTCATGTCGCCGTTTCTGTTCATTCTGCAAAAAGCTCTTTACGCTTTTAGAGATTCAGGCAAAGCTCCCTCCGGTGCGGAATGATGCCGAATGTGCTCGTCTCTATGCGGGACTTGATTTCAGGGTCACCTTCTATGTCCGGGATCTGGTAAAGCTCATTCGTTTCATCACGCCGGTTCACACGGATGAGAGGCGTATTGAGCGGATAAAAAGGCTTTACGCTGTGGAGCGGGATCTGACAGGAGCCGGTCTCAGGGACGTGCTGGTGAAGGGAACGGCCTCGGGCGAGATAAAGCCCTATGGCGCACGGATTAATTATCTCCCCCTGCTGGAGAAGAGGGTCAGTGACGCCGGGGAGGGGGGGAAGCGATGGGGCAAAACCTCAACGGTCGTAGCGGGAACAAACAGTAAACACAGCTACGGCATCTTCATTGGAGGTGATGACGAGAAGGGGATTGTCGTATTATTGCGCAGAGGGAACGGGCACCTCGCTGCGAAATGGGCGATGCTGCTCATGGGAAAAACGGAGGAGTGAATGATTGACATTGACAGGGAGGAACTTTTCAGAAAGCTCAACGAGGGAATTTTACAGGAACGGTACCGATTGTTCAGAAGTAATCTCCAGAAGAATCTTCCCGCCATTCGGCGGCATGGCGGACTGCAGAGGATTGTTCCTCATCTGAAGGGGAAAGCCGTTATCGTTGCCGGAGCCGGCCCCTCCCTGGAAAGCGGCCTTGAGAGCCTGAAGCGGTTTCAGCACCGCCGGGAATTATCCATCATTGCTGTTGATATGGCTCTGCGCCCGCTGATGTATCACGGGATCGTGCCGAATTTTGTTATATCATGCGAGACAACGCCTGTTGAATACTTCCGGGGCCTTGCCACCGGGGAGATGCATCTTCTTGCTTTCAGTTGCATTTCTCCGGTGAATCTCAGAACATGGCGGGGTGATATCAGTTTTTATAACTGGATGATACATCGCTCACCCTATGATGAGCTCTGGGAAACTGCCGGAACGGATCTGGGGTTCGTGGCAACGGGAAACCTGGTCAGCACCCAGGCGGTTGCATTTGCCCTCGGATGCCATATCCACTCCCTTCTCCTCGTGGGGAATGATCTCGGATTCTCGGAGCGATATTATACGAGAGGAACGGTCAGCTCGAGAAAGAGATTGTGCCGTATAGACAGGTTGCATACTATCGAAACCACCGAGCGTTTTGCAGTGCGGCGGGCACGTGAGTATAGCATTACGAGGAGCGATCGGGTGTACTATACGAACAGTCAGTTTCTTGCGGGGAAGCTCTGGCTCGAGGAGCTCTTTCAGAAGCAGCGGGTGCCGATTTATGATAGCAGCGAACCCGGTTGCTCCGAGGAGCACGTTGTTAAAAGTGGAGTGAGTGAATATCTTGACCGCTTCGAGCGGAAGCGATCACGGAGGAGGAAATAGTATGATAGTATTGCATAAGATGAATGGCGATGAGTTTTTACTCAACTCGAATCATATAGAAACCGTGGAGGCAAAGCCCGATACGACCATCACCATGACGAATGAACGGAAATATCTCGTGAAAGAATCGGTGGATGAGATACTGGAAAAGATACGAATCTATCAGCGTTCTCTGTTCTTCCCGGAAACTGGGAAAAATCACTGAATGTTATTACTGTTATACTGTATCTCCTGAAGGACCGGGTGATGGTATCATGCCTTTTGATGAAATGCGGCTCCCCGGGGACAGCCATCCTGCATGTTGAACGGGCGGAAGCATTCATCATCACCTGAGCCCTCTGTTTCCCGGGAAATCCGTGCTTTCGTGGCCGAGGAGGTGCAACACGGAGTTCTTTGCACACGCTATTTATCTGATTAAGTATTTATCAGTGGTATTCCGATAATTATAGGGAATACAGTGCTGATGCTGAAGAGGTGCTCGCTATCTCATTACAGATGAGTGCTTTTATATTTTAATTTCAAAGGGATAACGGAGTCGGCGTATGGATATAACGACCATTGGCGGGTTAATTGGTGGTTTCGTGTTTCTTACCCTTGGAATAATATTTGCGCAGGGCAGCCCACTCCTGTTCGTGGATCCTGCCTCCGTTATGATTACCATCGGGGGTTCTTTTGCATCAATGTGCGTCTCGAATCCATTAATAAAAATTCTCAGCCTGCCGAAAGTGGCACGCTTTGCATTCTTTGCACCGCGAATAAATCCAAACGAGATGATAATCACCCTGGTGTCCTTTTCAGAGAAGGCCAGACGTGAGGGGCTGCTCGCACTGGAGGATGACCTTGATGAACTGGATGATACCTTTCTGAGAAAGGGGATACAGCTGGTCGTCGACGGAACTGATCCGGAACTGGTGAGACGCATTATGGAGACGGAGCTTGAGAATATCATGACGCGCCATGATACGATGCGAAAGATGTTCGAAGACTGGGCGCTGCTTGCACCCGCCTGGGGAATGATCGGAACCCTGATGGGTCTCATTCTCATGCTGGTCAATATTGAAGACAAATCGGCGATCGGACCCGGAATGTCAGCTGCCCTCATCACCACCTTTTATGGTGCCCTCATGGCAAACCTCATCTTCCAGCCAATAGCCAATAAGCTTGAGATCAGAGGGAACGAGGAGATTCTGCTGAAGCTCATTATGATAGAGGGGACACTCTCCATACAGTCCGGTGACAATCCCCGGATTGTCAAGGATAAGCTGATATCATTCCTCGAGCCATCGGAGCGCGATGCAATATCGAGCGAGGTGGGAGAATAGTGAAGCAGAAGGATAAAAAGGAGAAGAAGGGAGCACCCGCATGGATGGTTTCCTACGGAGATATGACCACCCTGCTTCTCACCTTTTTTATCATTATGTTTAATATTGCTGAAATCAGCGGAAAGGATTTCTTTCTTGTTCTCTCTTCATTTCGCGGTTCCCTGGGCATGTTTGAGGGCGGATACTCCCTGTCGAAGGGACGGCTCGAGGAGCTGGGCATGAATATGCTCAACCTGCCTGCCCGGGAGCAGGGGAGAATGCTTGCGAAGAGCCTGAAGGAAGCCGTCGAGACCTTCAAACCGGAGATGCAGGCAAAACAGGTTCGTGTCAGAGAGGATGAGCGCGGACTGGTCATCACCCTATCGGGCGATGCCTATTTTGATCCGGGAAGTGCTCGAATCAGGGAAGATATAAAACCGGTTCTCAAAAAAATCGGCGCCATTGCGAATCGCGTGAGAAATTTTATCCGAATCGAGGGACATACCGATAACCGGGCGATATCTCCTGCCGGCGTCGATGAGGGATATGAGACCAACTGGGAGCTCTCGGCAGCGCGAAGCGTCAATGTGCTCCGCTATCTGGTGGAAGAGGAGAGTGTGAATCCCCGGCAGCTCTCCAGTGTTGCTTTCGGGCAGTACCGACCGATTGATACGAATGACACTCCCGAGGGGAGAGCCTATAATCGGCGAGTCGATATCGTTATTCTGCGGGAGCGTGGCCTGCAGGAGAGCAGGGTTGAGGGTATCAGCAAACCGCTCCCCGACGAAGAATGGCGATGATTGGAAACGAGTTGGAATGGACATATTAGAATTTAAGAAAGTTTTGTAATAGTACAATAATTTTGTTGACATTTATAATGAAAATGTTATTATGTCGCATATACTATACTCAAAATTTCTGTTGTTTTTTGTTTTATTGTAAGCAATTGATGTTACCTTTGCTGGGGAGAGCCACAGGTGGGGCATCTCATGTTTGCGGAGGCTCTGAGATGAGGACCGGTTCATCATATCGGGTGTTCTGGAGCCTCGGCTGCTCTCTTATGCTCGGGAGAGAGGGAGATGCTTTGTGCAAGTGGAGGGGATACCATGGGTGAAGATGAAAGAACAGCGCTCCTCGAGGATGAGGAAGAGGAGGGCGTTGAGGTTGCCGAAGAAGCGGTCGGCGTTGAGACGTCAAAGATTATAAAGATACTCTTGTACGTGGTCGGCGCGATACTGCTTGTTTTTATCGTATTTGGCATATCATATCTTGTTTCGACCTATGTGCAGGAGAGACGCTATGAGCGGGAGCAGGAAATTGTCGTTGCGCCTCCTCCTCCGCCTCTCTCGCATTTTGATCTTCCCTCGTTCTCGGTTACCACGAAGGACGTGGAGCCGCATTTTGCCAAGATTACCGTATCACTCGGTTATGAGGAGAATGTTGCGCTGAACGCCGAGCTCGTGAAGCGTACCGTGCAGATCCAGCATATTGTCAATATTATTCTCCGCGGAAAGGAGTATGAAGACCTGGACTCGGTAGAGGATACGATAAATCTCGCGGAGGAGATTAAAGCGCATGTCAATGTTATTCTGGTCAGCGGTAAGATCAAGGAGGTGTATTTCCGTGAGTTTGTGGTCAATTGAGGATTCGTCCTGTGACACCTTTCCAGAAAAAATTTGATTTTGGAGAGCATTGTTAATATTTTAATAACAGGCGTTAAGTAAGGGGAGGAAATAATGGGAGACGGATCGTTATCACAAGACGAAATAGATGCCCTTTTGCAGGGTGCGGACGATATGCTCTCAACGCCGAGCGTGACGCCAGCAGCGGATGTCGCGCAGGTTGGTGGGGGACTCTCACCTGTTGAGCGGGATACACTTGCCGATCTGATGAACGCGACGATGAGCTCAGCCGCTCCATCACTCTCGGGATATCTTGGAAAGAATATATCGATAGATAACGCATTCATCGAGGTCAAGGCAGCGGATGACGTAAGAAGTGATTTCGCACAGCAGTATGTTCAGGTGTCTATGGACTTTACCGGGAGTGTCAGCGGGAGGAATTTAATTCTCATTCTCCACAATGATGCCGGTGTTGTTTCTTCTCTGATGATGGGTGACGAGTCCGGTACGCCTCCTGCAGACCTCACCGATGCGCACAAGAGCACTATTCAGGAGTTCATCAGCCAGATGGTCTCATCTGCAGCGACACAGTTCGGCGACAAGACCGGTAAACCCGTTGGGACGAGTGCACCGGAGCTCTCTCTGGCCAGTAATTCCACTGAATTGCGGTTGCCGCCGGGTGCAGAGCTGGTGAAGGTTACCTATAATCTGAAAATCGAGAATCTCGTTAATTCGAAGCTCTACCAGATTCTCGAGGTCCCCTTTGTTTCTGATCTGATAGGTGTTCAGGGCTCCCGTGCTCAGGTAAGCCAGCCGGCACCGCAGCAGCAGCGAATGGCCGCACCGGCTGCACAATCGGGTAGTGTCGGTATTAGCCCGGTTAAATTTCCGCCGCTCGGCGAAGGAGTACCCTCCGCAGCATCGGGCAATATCTCGCTTCTGATGGATGTCCCGATGACCCTGACAGTGGAGCTGGGGAGAACCCGTCAGCTCGTCAAGGATATTCTGGGTCTCGGTGAAGGTTCTATCATCGAGCTTGATAAGCTTGCCGGTGAGCCGGTCGATCTTCTGGTCAATGGGAAGCTCATTGCCAAGGGTGAGGTCGTTGTTATTGATGAAAACTTTGGCGTGCGCGTTACCGATATAGTAAGCCCTGCTGAGAGACTGAATAAGATGCAGGCATGATGCTGGTATTCACCTCGCTTGAGAGGTGAATATTTTTAACCTTTTCTTTAAGCGACATAATACGGTTGAATAAATATATGGGGAAAGTAATGGATAGTGAAGGAACAATCATCAGAGGAAGAGCAGGGGCACTCGCCGCGGTTATTATTTTTTCCCTCTCAATGGTATTATGTCCCATAGTCTATGCGAAGAAGGGAAAGCCTTCCCGGGAAAAAGCGATAACCGAAAAGGTGAAGGATTCAAAGGCGGAGAAGGTTGCCGAAGAGACGGCATCCCGGACGGAACGGGAAGATAATGAGTCGGTGAAAGACATTTCCAAAGATAGAGATATTGCAGAGAAAGATGCAAAGGAAAGTGATCTGTACTCCTATGAAAAACCGGCTGTTGAAGAGGAATCCTATGTCTGGTTGATTATAAAAACTATCATCGTTCTCGGCTCCCTTGTTGGCGGCTTTTATTATTTTTTCCGATTTGTCACGAAAAAGGCGGGCATTCAGGTCCTCGGAAGGGATGTTGTTCAGGTATTGTCCATTGTTCCGCTGGGGCAGAATAAGTTTCTCCAGGTTGTTGATCTCGCCGGTCGGATTCTCGTCCTCGGTATTTCCGATAGCGGCATACATCTCATCACCGAGGTGAAGGAGAAGGAGGAGATAGACCGGATTCGCCTCTTGAGCTCGAAATCAACGCCCGTTCAACCCGGAGGTTTCCAGGAGTATGTCTCAAAGCAGATTGGCAGGCTGCTCAAGGGAAGAAACGTCGAGCAGGAGACGGGCGCTTTTACCAGAGAGCGCAAAGTGGATAGAATGGATTATTTGAAAATGCAGCGTGATAGGTTGCGAGGCATTAGTAAAATGAACAGCGACTGAATCGATTGGAGCTGCTGTGAACATGAAAGGGTTGCGACAAAGAAGACGAGTGCCGGCGGCACCGATGCTTATCATCGTGCTGCTTGTGCTGCTTATCGCCTCACCATCGGCAGTGGCGCAGGAAATCGGCGGCATGCGTATGCCGATTCCCAAGATAACCTTTGATGTCAGCGAAGCGAATACACCGAAGGACGTGGCGCTGAGCCTTCAGATCCTCTTCCTCTTAACCATTCTGACACTCGCGCCATCTATTGCAATTATGATGACCTCGTTTACCCGTATTGTCATCGTTCTGGACTTCGTAAAGCGGGCGCTCTCCCTGCAGCAGATGCCGCCGACGCAGGTGATAGTGGGATTGTCGATTTTTCTGACGGTTTTCGTTATGGCACCGACGTTCAATGAGATAAACGATACGGCGTTGCAACCGTATCTGAAGGGGACTATACAGAGCGATGAGTTTTTTGATAAGAGCATTGAACCGCTCAGGAAATTCATGTTTAAGCAGACGCGAAAGAAGGATATTGCCCTCTTTATCGAACTGGCTAAGCTCAAGAAACCGAAGAATTCTGACGAGGTACCTACCTATTGCCTGATTCCTGCTTTCATGATAAGTGAATTGAAACGTGCATTTGAGATCGGGGTATATATCTTCATTCCCTTTATCGTTATCGATATGATTGTCGCGAGTGCGCTCATGGCAATGGGGATGATAATGCTCCCACCGATCATGATATCGCTGCCTTTTAAAATAATACTCTTTGTGCTTGTTGATGGATGGAATCTCCTCATCTATGAACTGGTCAGATCTTTTTACTAGTCGGGTTCGTTGCGGAACGGCTGATGTGCCGGCCGATCTTTTCAGATGAGCAAGAGAGGTGTGAGGTGTCAGATATAGAAGTTATCCGCATCCTTCGGGAAGCGCTGATGACAACCATGCTTGTTTCGGCGCCAATACTCGGTATTGGAATGATCGTCGGCCTGATTGTGTCCATATTCCAGACGACCACATCAATTCAGGAACAGACCCTGACGTTTGTTCCGAAGATAATTGCCATTTTTGCTGCCGTGATCATTTTCGCAGCATGGATTATCCATACACTGGTGAACTATACGAAGAATATTTTTATGATGATCGGAAAGCTTGGAATCGGGTAACGGGGAACTTCTCTTCCGCTTTTGAGGAGAGGACGATTTGGAGTTGTTGAGGGAGCAATGCAGTTTTTTGTATATCACTTTCAGGTATTTTTACTCATCCTGATGAGAATGATTTCGATGTTCATCGCTGCTCCCTTTTTTTCCAGCGGCGTGATACCATTGCGAGTAAAGATGGTTGTTGCGTTTCTGATAACGCTTGTGATATTCCCGGTCGTGACCCAGTCCGGGTATTCGGTGCCGGGGGCGGCAGGAGCATATGTGCTGTTACTCCTCAAGGAGATTACTATCGGTATTTTTATCGGCTTTCTCGTTACGATAATCTTTTCTGCATTTCAGCTCTCCGGGCAGTACTTTGCAGTTCAGATTGGGTTTGGCATCAACGAGGTTATTGATCCGCTCGCACAGGTTTCCATACCGCTTATCGGGCAGTTAAAGAATCTGATCGGTCTTCTGGTTTTCTTGGCGATAAATGGGCATCATTTCTTGGTTAAGGCGATCTACCGGTCATATGAGCTCGTTCCGATGTTCTCGCTCAGTGCTTCGGAGGGCCTTATGAAGTTTCTCATTCACTCGATGGGGGGGATGTTTGTTATTGCGCTGAAGATAGCATTACCGGTCGTCGGGACGGTGTTTCTGGTGACGATCAGCCTGGGGATTCTCGCCAAGGCGGCACCGCAGATGAATATATTGATGCTCGGGTTTCCCTTTAAAATTGCAGTTGCTCTGGGCGTTCTGGTGCTCATCTCGCCGCTGGTTATTCGCATCATGTACGTTTCGCTCGAGCGAACATTTCGATTCATAAGCAAAGTCATCATCTACTGGCCGGGGTGATGGAGTTAATCGGGGACATCGGTGTGGAGCATGCAGGGGAAGAAGTAATGGGTTCGATTGTTGAACAGTGGAAATATGTGGATGCGCTTTATGACCTGGAGGGGTTTGTCTTTGACCTGCAGCTCTTTGCTGCCGAGGATGAGGGCAGAACCGAAGAGCCGACTGAAAAGAAGCTCAGAGAGGCTCGGGAAAAGGGTCAGGTTGCAAAAACGCAAGAGCTTCCTCAGGCGATTGTGGTTATTTTCGGGTTCCTGGTGATATTCTTCATGGGGGCATGGATATACGATACCATTGCGCGGATGGTGAGCTACTATATGCGTTCATTCGCACGATTTTCCCTGAATGAGAGAAGTCTCCTGATCGAGCTTTACCGAATGGCAACGGCCTCGGCAGAAATCCTCCTTCCCGTATTTGGAGCAGTAACGGTTGCGGCGATAATCGGAAATGTTGCACAGGTTGGCTTTCAGGTTTCCAGTTATCCTCTCCGTTTGGATCTCAGCAAGATAAAGTTTGATCCGGCAACCATGCTCAAGAGGATATTCTTCTCAAAGCAGGTTGCGATGAATCTCTTTAAATCCGTTTTCAAGGTGGTGGTCATCGGTCTCATCGCCTATCTCATCGTGATAACCGACTACGATGAGATAATAAAGACACCGGATGTATCGATTGCGCTCGCATTAAAGAACATCTCGATAATCGCATTGAAGGTAATCCTCTGGTCAGCGGTTCTGCTTTTAATACTGTCCATTCCCGATTATATCTTTCAGAAGAGGGAGTTCATCGAATCACTCAAGATGACCAGAGAGGAATTGAAGGAAGAACTGAAGGAGACCGTTGGCGATCCCCATATTCGTGCACGGCTGCGAGAGATGCAGCGGGAGATTGCCATGAGAAATATGATTCGCGAGGTGCCCCGGGCGGATGTGGTCGTCACCAACCCGACACATTTCGCAGTCGCGCTCAGCTATGATCGGATCGTCATGGATGCGCCGGTTGTTGTCGCCAAAGGAGTCGACAACCTCGCACTGCGAATACGACAGATTGCCAAGGAGCACGGGATTCTGATTATCGAAAACCGCCCCCTTGCCCAGGATATCTACTACCGCATCGAGGTGGGGGATATGATTCCGGAGGATCTCTTCTACGCTGTTTCGCTGGTGTATGCCGAGCTCTATCGGAAGAGAGGATTCCGTGAAGCAATATGATGGATTGAGAGAAGGGAAGTATCGATATGGCTGAAGGGAGATTTGCACTCTTAACGGATGACCGTGACTGGATGCAGAAAACTGACATTCTGATGGGGATCGGTGTTATTGCTGTTGTCACCATGCTCATCATTCCCGTCCCGACCTTCCTCCTCGATTTCATGTTGACGATAAGCATCATGATCGGAATCATGACCCTCCTCATCGTCATGTTTGTGGGGCGCACCTTTGATTTTTCCGTATTCCCGTCATTGCTCCTCGTTGCGACCGTATTCCGGCTCGCGTTGAATGTCTCATCGACCAGGCTGATACTCCTGCAGGGGCCCGCTTTCGATGGCAAGATTATCAAAACGTTTGGGAGCTTCGTTGTCGGAGGCAACTATGTGGTCGGATTCATCATCTTCGTCATCCTCGTTGCGGTTCAGTTTATCGTCATCATGAAGGGTGCGACCCGGACTGCAGAAGTAGCCGCGCGTTTTACCCTCGATGCAATGCCGGGAAAACAGATGAGCATAGACTCGGATTTGAGCAACGGACTCATCACTGAAGAGGAGGCGATCAAGAGACGTAATGAGATACGGAAGGAAGCGGACTTCTACGGTGCGATGGATGGTGCCTCCAAGTTTGTGCAGGGAGATGTTAAGGTCGGTATTATTATCACTCTCATCAATATTATCGGCGGTTTCGTGGTCGGGATGGTCATGCGCGGTGAGTCGTTTGATGGTGCGCTGCAAACCTATACGCTCCTGACCATCGGTGACGGGCTGGTGAGTCAGATACCGTCCCTGTTAATTACGACGGCAACCGGTATTATTGTTACCAGGGCAGTCTCTGATGAAAATCTCGGAAGGGATCTGGCAACACAACTGGGTGCACAGCCACGGGCGCTCTTCATAACCGCGGGTGCTATCGGCGCCTCGGTTCTGATTCCCGGTTTCCCGAAGATACAGGTCATCATCATCGCGGCTGCACTGGCCGGTCTCGGATATCTCCTCCTCCAGTCACAGGTTGAGGAGCGGGCACGGGAGAAGGTCGAGGAGAAAGAAGCGGTGCTGAAGGAGCATCGTCCCGAGTCGGTGCTCCCCCTGATGCAGGTCGATCCCCTCGAGGTTGAGATCGGTTATAGTCTGATACCGCTCGTTGATCCCGAGCAGGGGGGGACCCTTCTCGAGCGGATTACCAATATCAGGCGACGATGTGCTCTCGATATGGGTCTTATCGTCCCGCCAATACGAATACGGGACAACATGGAATTGGAGCCGAGCAGTTATTCCATTCTCATAAAGGGGGTTGAGATAGGAGGGGGAGTCCTGCAGGTGGGCAACCTCATGGCGATGGATCCGGGTGATGTGGAGGAGAAGATCGGAGGTGAGGAGTTTGAAGAACCGGTATTCGGGCTCAAGGCAATATGGATTGATCCCGCCGATCGTGACCTCGCCGAGCGCCGGGGATACACCGTGGTGGACTGTCCAACCATTATTGCGACACATCTCACCGAGATAATAAAGAGACATGCGAGTGAGATACTCGGCCGGCAGGAGGTCCAGCAGCTCATTGAGAGCATACGAGCCGACTACCCCGCGGTCATCGATGAGTTGATTACCGAAAAGAAGATGTCGCTCGGAGAGGTGCAACGGGTGCTCCAGAACCTGCTGAGAGAACGGGTTTCAATCAGAAACATGGTAACCATTCTCGAGACACTCGCCAGCTATGTCGAGTATACAAAGGATATCGGCATCTTAACCGAGTATGTTCGGGCGGCCCTCTCGCGGCAGATATGTCTTGAGTACGTTGACAAGGAGAACGTTCTCTCGGTAATTACCGTTGACCCTGAGATTGAAAATGTCATCAGAAATAATATTCACGAGGATCCGATAGAGGGGAGGGTCGTGGGGCTCGATCCTGAAACGCATAACAGAATTGTTACTTCGCTGATCGATGCCTACAGCAAGACAAAGGGGATGGGGATAACGCCGATATTTCTGGTATCACCTCAGATCAGGAGTGTTGCCTTCTCGCTGCTTGAACGTGAGGTGCCGGATCCCATTGTTCTCTCGTATAACGAGGTGGCAGCGGCGATTCGGGTCAATGTCGTTACCTCGGCACTCTCATCGAGTGCGGCGTAATGACGGAATGCAACAAACGCTATACCGGATGCGGACGGGAAGTGAGCATCGGATAAGAGGGAAAGGAGTAGACCTATGAGATACGTGAAAATCAAAGCAAAAAATTATAATGAAGCAATGATGAAATTGAAGATGGAGTACGGTGATGAGGCGATTCCAATCAGCCATAAGTATATTAAGGAGGGCGGTCTGTTCCAGTCACGTCTCTTCGCAAAAGATGTTGTTGAGCTGACTGCCGCCATTCAGGAAAAAAAGCGGATGACGGTGCCCAGGTCAGAGCGGAAGAGCACCCTCGATGTGACAGTCGATGAAGACTTTACTTCAAAGGTCGTCGGTTCCCGAATAATCAATAATGTCGAAGATGAGAGTATTCAGGAACGGCTCGCTTCGATGAAGAGCCTGAACCAGACTGCAAAAAACGACGTGAAAAAGGAAAACAGTCCTGGCAGAACTGATACGGCAGTGACCGGTACCGTACAGATACGACAGGAGGAGCTGGAATCCCTGAGGAGGATAGAGAAGGAATTTCACGAGATAAAAGAGAAGCTGAACCGGATGATGGAGGATCGGGGGCGGGAGAACCGCCGAGAAGAGCTCGATGAGCATGAGGATCCGAATATCAAATCCTGCTTTGATGTTTTAATGCGAAATGATTTCGATCGGGAGGAGTGTCTCTCGTTGATAAGCAGGGTTAAGAACGCGATGAGCCGGGAGGATTTAAAGGATCGGTTTAAGATTGAGAAGACCATAAAAGACCTCTTGAAATCACGTGTTGTTACCAGCGGACCGATACGTCCGGAGGGCAAGAAGAAAGTAATAATGTTTTTTGGTCCCACCGGTGTCGGCAAGACGACCACTATGGCAAAACTGGGAGCCCTGTATGCTCTCCGGGAAGGCTACCGGGTTTCCTTTGTAAGTATCGATAATTACCGAATTGCCGCAACGGAACAGTTGAAGAAATATGCCGAGATAATAAAAATACCCATTTTTATCGTGAATGATACCGAATCGTTTAAAGAAGTAATAGACAGGGAGAAGTCTGATATTATTATGATAGACACGTCGGGGAGGAGCCATCGAAACTCAATTAAAATATCAGAGATTAAACATTATGCTGAACTGGTGAGCTATGACTTCGAGAAGGTATTGTGTGTGAGCGCGAATACTAAGAAGGGAGATGTGGTTGACGTCTTCAATGCATTCAATGTAATTAATTTTGACAGTATTATTATAACAAAGGTTGACGAAACCTCAAGTATTGGCAATATTATAGATATTGCCGATAAGTATAGTAAGCCCATCTCGTATTATACGAATGGACAGGAAGTTCCGAATGATATATACGTTGCTGAACCTGAAAAGCTGTTGAATATACTATTCGGTGGGGCACCGTGAGGAGGGTGAAACCTTGGATCAGGCGGCGAATCTCAGAAAACTGGTAATTCAGAATGACACCGCAAGAAAAACGAAAACAATTGCTATTACAAGTGGTAAGGGAGGTGTAGGTAAGTCGAGTCTGGCAGTCAGTATTGCAATTGCGCTCTCACGGAAGGGATTTTCGGTGACGCTTCTCGATGCCGATCTGGGATTGGCAAATATCAATGTTATCCTGGGGATTATTCCCAAGTTCAATCTCTATCACGTAATAAAAGGAAAGAAAAAGCTCAAGGATATCGTAATCGATGTGCCGGAGGGGATTAAGATAATTGCCGGTGCCTCGGGTTTTCATCAGCTTGCCAATCTTGAACCGAAGCAGCGGAGTGAGTTTATTGAGAGCGTCTCGGAGCTCGATTCCTATGATTATATGATAATTGATACCGGTGCGGGTGTTTCACAGAATGTATTGAGTTTTGTTATTGCGGCGGACGAAGTGATTGTCGTTACGACGCCTGAGCCGACAGCCATCACCGATGCGTACGGGATTATCAAGTCAATCGCTTCGCAATCACCGGAAAAATCTATACGGCTGCTGGTGAACCGCGTACAGACGGTCTCTGAGGGGAAGCGGGTTGCCCACCGGGTTATCAATATAGCCGGTCAGTTCTTAAACATAAAGGTTGAGAGCCTCGGTTTTATTTTTGATGATATTCACGTTTCTAAATCGGTAAGGAATCAGAAGCCCTTTGTGGTAAGTTACCCCAAGTCGAAGGCATCAACCTGTGTGGATATTATTGCAGATCGAATCGCGAACAAGGAGGTTGAAGCCGAGCGGGGCAGTGGCCTGGCATCATTTTTTAAAAATCTTTTCAGGGGGGATGTCGAGGAGGATGAGTACTGAGACCTTTCTCGGCGCTCGTGATTCTCAGTGAGTCCGGAGTGATGGGATAAACGTATCTGAGGGGACAAATAATCTCCCGGTGCGCTTCTCGATGAAGAGCGGTTGATCTGTTCGAACGATTGAAATGGATTAAAAAGGGCTTGATCTGTTGTTCACGAATGACTATACTGAAGCTGGAAAGCTGTGAGGTAAAAGCAAGCAGTCTCCGACAGATGTGTTGAGGGTGTGACAGAGATGTTGATAGAACAATTCAAAGACATTGACTTGCGGTTTCAATGCGGTGTTCTGTTTGGCATCATTGCTCTTGTCATCTCCACCTTTGCGGGATTCATCACGGGGAATACGTTGGGACAGGTGCTCATCAGAACCCTGATATTTACCGTATTGTTTATTGTACTCGGTATAGCCGTTATCTCTGTGCTTGAACACTTTGTCCCGGAAGCCCTTGAGCGCTTTCGGGCTGAAGGTACAGATGCCGAAGCAGAAACCCGGATGACCGGAGAGCCGCCCGAAGCTGAAACGAGCACATCTCCTCTTGGTGAAATTCCTGATGCAACAGCAGAAGTTGAGGATGTCGCACCCCTTGCTGAGAGCTTTCCCGCTGACGAGATAGATGAGTATGCTGACGCCAGAGGTGATGGAAAGCTCGGAAAGCATTTCATTCGGGATGAAAAGACGGTCAAGTATGAGCCGCGGATTATGGCTGAGGCGATACGAACGATGTTGAAGAGGGATGAGGACTAACATGCGGGTCATTGAGAGAGGCATCATGTCTTTTCCCCGCATCAAGTGGCGAAAGTTTGCCGGCTAACGAAAGGGATATATGAATAGAAAGAAGTATCAGGAGTTTGATGCAATTGAAGAAGAGGAGCTCTGGAAGCGATTTGCGAAATCCAGGGATCAGGATATTCGCGATTATTTTGTGTTGAAGTACGCTCCCCTAGTGAAATACGTTGCCGGAAAGATCTCCATCGGTATGCCACAGAGTATCGAGTTTGACGATCTTGTTTCTTATGGTGTTTTTGGCCTTATCGATGCAATCAGCAAGTTCGACTTTAACAGGGGAATTAAGTTCAAGACCTACGCTAT
Organism: uncultured Leptospirales bacterium; assembly: GCA_964652955.1. GTDB lineage: Bacteria > Spirochaetota > UBA4802 > UBA4802 > JAKQUI01 > CAZZCF01. The sequence continues at coordinate 2,364 of CAZZCF010000075.1, read as the reverse complement.
GACCAGAATACGGGGTGCCATATTCGACGAGCTCAGATCAATTGACTGGATACCCCGATCGATTCGGCAGAAGGCGAAACAGATAGAGCAGGTGATCTCAGAGCTTGAGAATAAGCTCGGACGAACTGTTGAGGATGATGAGATTGCCCAGGAGCTGGGCATTTCAAATGATGAATTCCAATCGCTGCTCAATAAATTGAGCGGGACGTCGATGATGTCATTGAATGACATCTGGTATCTCGGTGATGACAGCGATGAGCTTTCGATTCTTGAAACGCTCGAGGCTCCGGAGAACATGAATCCTGATGTGCTGATCGAAAAAGAGGAGATTCGTGATTATATTATCGATGCCATAAAGAAGCTCCCTGACAAGGAGAAGAAAGTAATTGTTTTATACTATTATGAGGATCTCACCCTGAAGGAGATCGGAGAGGTTCTTGAAGTTACCGAGAGCCGGGTATCACAGTTGCATACCAAAGCAATTATGCGCCTCAGGGGGCGTCTGGGAAGGATCAAATCGAATATTGTCAGTTGATGACGAGAGCGGTTCCTCTGTGCTTTCATGCAGAGGGACAGGATGATAAAGGGGTGCTGTCTTCGGTATTTTTTTAGAGGGAACACGGCATATTGCTATGGGAAATTTGAAGAATCTACTATTGAGCATCGATGAAGGAGAAGAGGAAGGAATCGATAATGAGCTTGAGGTGTATGCTGATTCCGTGAAGCAGGCTCTGGAGATAGCTGCCCGTGATATGGCTGTTGATGTTTCAACGCTCGATTATGAAATACTGGAGAAGGGAACCAGAGGCTTCCTGAGCTTCGGTCGTCGACCCTACCGGGTGCTGGTCAGACCGGCACAGATCGATACGGAATACGAGGATCTCGATAGGATCGAGCAAAAGTTCTCACGGATGTCCGGCATTGAGCTGGCTCCCCGTGCCCTTGACAACGATGCGGACGGAACCTTCACTGTCAGGGTAACCAAGTCTGGCGTCTGGCTTACGGTTACGCCCACCCGGGGAAGCGGGAAGGCCATTGCGCTTCCGGATGTGCACCACAAGCTGATGGCGCTTCACATTGAAAACGCTGATCTCAAAAAGGTTGAGCGCGAGGTTAGCAAGCAGTCGGGGAAACCGGTTCGCATTGGAGAGTGGGTTCCCAACCCGGAATACGATGGCCAGATGAGTGTTGAGGTGACCGAAGATGAGATGAAGGCGTACGTTCACTTTGTGCCACCGCGCTTTTCGGGGAGACATATGGAGGTAGATGATGTTCTCGAGGCGCTGAAAAACGCGGGAGTGGTTACGGGTATAAGGGAGGAGCGAATCCGTGAGTATCTCGAGAAAATGGATTACGGGACTCCGCTGCTCGCAGCCGAGGGTGAGAAGCCGAGACATGGTCAGAATGCGTACATTGATTACAAGGTCAGAATAGATAGAGCGAATGTTGCCTTTGAGGAGGACGAAAAGGGGCAGGTTGATTTTCGAGATCTCGATCTTCTCGAGAATGTCGTTGTGGGGCAGGTTCTCGCAGTGAAAGTGCCCGCCGAGGAGGGAATTCCCGGTCGAACGGTTTCGAACAGGGTGCTCCCGGCAAAATCGGGCAAGGATACGAATATCAGCTATGGCAAGAACACCATCCTCTCGGAGGATGGAATGGAGCTGACCGCTGCGACCAACGGACAGGTTGTCTTCAAGAATAATAAAATATATGTCGAGGAAGTCCTGTTTATCAATGGTGATGTTTCTCTTGAAACGGGGAATATTACCTCACTCGGCTCGGTGGTTATTACGGGAAGCGTTCAGGATAATTTTATCGTAAAGGCTGCCGGGAATGTTGAGATAAAGGGAACGGTTCAGAAAGCGCTGATAGAGGCTGAGGGCGACATTGTCATCAGGCAGGGTATCAGTGGTCGTGATGAGGCGAAGATCGAATCAACCGCCGGCTCAATATATGCAAAGTTTATCCAGCGGACAAATGTCATGGCTGAGAACGATGTGGTCGTGTCCGAAGGAATCCTGCATTCGAATGTCGATGCAGGAGGGCGAATCCTCTGCAACGGGAAACGAGCGCGAATTGTTGGGGGCCTCATCCGGGCGGGAGAAGAGGTCAATGCTCGCTTTATCGGATCCGATTCCTTCACGAAAACGGAGATACGGGTTGGAATTATCCCGAAGGTCCTTCAGCAGGTTACCGAGCTGAACGAGATGAAGAAGAAGGTTGATGAAGAACTCTCGAAAGTCACCAAGGATGTCACCACCTTAACCGTTCAGAAGAACAATGCCGGTGGAGCGCTGCCCAAGGATAAGGAAGAGCTTTTGGTAAAGTTCAAGAATAATCAAAAAAAGCTTACCACAAGGCAGA
>CAZZCF010000074.1:0-19575 GCA_964652955.1 uncultured Leptospirales bacterium | reverse complement strand
AGTGAAGGTATGACCAGTAATGATATAGAAGAACTGGATAGGCAGATACAAAACATGAGAGCAAAAAGTTCACAAACTGACATCATCCAGTCAGAAAGAATACTCCCATCCCGCAGTATACGATTATACAATCACCACGATGAAAATATTAATCTCCTGGTAAAAAACACCGCTTCGAACATTATCGCTCATGCAGAACGTGCATCCTTTGCACAGGGCCATCTCAACTCCCACCGAATTATGACTCTTTTTCAATGAGTCGACATTTTGATTCTTGACTTTTTCAACAACGCTCTGTAGAGTGATAAATCCCGAATACCACCATCGGCACTCGAATGCACGTAGGGAGCAGGCAACAGTATGGAGATTTTCGACGGTTTCATAGCAGCGATCGCATCGGAATTTAAAATCAAATTCCATAAAGATGCCGAAGGTGCGTACAGCACCAATATAGAATTCGAAAACAACCGAAGCCAGGAAGTACTGATAACACTGTCAAAAGACGAATCCGGTGACCGAGTTATCAACTACTACTCAATTGTTGGAAAAGTAAAGCAGGATATCTGTGAGCTCTTTAAATACGCCTTACAGCTTAACACGACCTTTCACTACGGAGCGCTTGCACTGCTTAATAATACGTTAATTCTCAGAAACTCGATTCTGCTCCGCGATTGCGACCCCGAGAGATTTATGAAATCATTAACCTACATTGCTGCAAAAGCCGATGAACTTGAGGAACTCTTTATCAAGAAAAACATCTATTGATACGATCGCGATCCTCTCCCCTTACAGATTCTTCAATACACTCTCGATCTTCTGCGCATACCCCTTGATATGGTGAAAGTCCTTTACGGCGTCGACATGAAAAAAGACCACTAAATTCATTTTCATTATCAGAACAGCCCTGTCACTGTTAAAATCAACATATTGTGCTATCTTCTTGATCTCATCCTTAGCAGTATGCGAATTGTGATAGAGAATTATATAACAGACAATATCATCACCAAAGGGTGTCTTCTTATCAGCCAGAATGGTAACGTGAATGCTTTTAATCATCGCATAATTGCCATCTGGATAGATCATCTTGGTCAACCTTTGAATCGCTTGACTGTCCATCATCCACGGATTACCCTTAAGCACTTTCCGTGCAAATGGTGGGATCTTGCCAAATATATAACCCTCCGGAATATCCTGCTCCATCAAGCGGACCTTCTCAAAAACATCAACTCCATACTCGGAGAGTCCACTCAACGGTACTGCAAGGATTAAAACAACTATGAAAGCACTACTACTCAGCACACGCTTCATGACAGTTGCTCCTCACGATAATAAATTGAATTTTAAAATGATAATTACAGTGAACGATACGTATTGAGTTCACCATCGGTCCCAATAACATTAATATCGGATATTTCTGCCTGCCGAAATAGTATAATTCATGTATCATCAAATTATAGTAAAGATATACTATCCTCCCTATCAGTTGAATACCCTTCTCCGCGAAACAGTCTGTGAGGGGCATACCAGCACTTTTTTGCACTATTTTTTATGCGACATAATATTTTTTCATTGACATTTCAAACAAAAGGTATATAGGGTATCAGTAACATAACTCATTAAAAAAGTATATCTTCTTTTCCAGAAAAGTTCGGGATGATACTGCTAAGAGTGGGAGCAATAATAAATCCACAGTGAATGTTGTCCTGAGAATATCGTGTATACAACACCCTCTGAACCGGTATCATACATTACAGATAGATTTTCCCAATAGAAACGAGGAATTTTTCCGAAAGTTCTCCGCGGAACGAGTAAAACAAACGGAATCTTGTCCTCCGCGTAAGAGTGTTTACTAAAAAGCCGCGATTAAACGGCAAATCAATCTCAAAAATCCTCCAGCTACAGAGGTACACCGGGGCATTTCATGGAACCTAAAAAGCATATTGTAAAGTATATCCGCAAAAGAGATGCGCGAATCGTTCCCTTCAATATCGAGAAGATAACCGATGCCATATTCAACGCAGCCAAGGCAGTCGGCGGGAGTGATCGTGAGGCTGCGAAAGGGATCACCGAATCCGTTGTTGAGATACTTGATATACTCTACAAGGATAAACAGGTACCGACTGTTGAAAATGTTCAGGATCTCGTTGAAAAAATTCTCATTGAGAAGGGCCACGCGAAAGTTGCAAAGGCCTACATTCTCTACCGAGAACAACACCGGAAGATACGAGATGGGAAAAACCTGCTCATTGAAGGTATTGAGCTTATTGAAAACTATCTCGATCAATCAGACTGGCGGGTAAATGAAAATAGCAATATGAGTTATTCGCTGCAGGGATTAAACAATCACATCGCTTCAGCAATTACTGCAAAATACTGGCTTGAGCGAATATACCCACCGGAGATCAGGAATGCTCATGTGGAATGTGATTTTCACATACATGATCTCGGACTCCTCTCTGCATATTGTGTTGGATGGGATCTGAAGGATCTCCTGATACGCGGCTTCGGCGGAGTCAGGGGAAAAGTCGAAAGCAGACCTGCAAAGCACTTTCGAAGCGCACTTGGACAGGTGGTCAATTTCTTCTACACGCTTCAGGGCGAGTCTGCCGGTGCTCAGGCCTTTGCAAACTTCGATACCTATCTCGCACCCTTTATCAGATACGACGGGCTGTCATACAATGAGGTGAAGCAGTGCATTCAGGAATTCATTTTCAACATGAATATCCCAACACGAGTTGGTTTTCAAACGCCCTTCACCAACATCACCCTGGATCTCAAGGTACCGAAGATCATTGCAGACGAATACGTTATCATCGGAGGCATCATACAGGATAAACAGTACCGGGAATTTCAGGAGGAGATGAATCTCTTTAACCAGGCCTTCGCAGAGTGCCTGCTGGAGGGAGATGCACAGAACAGGATATTTACTTTCCCCATACCAACCTATAACATTACAGAAGATTTTGACTGGGACAATAAAGCACTGAATAATCTCTGGGAAGTGACCGCACGGTACGGCATTCCCTATTTTGCCAATTTCATCCACTCGGACATGGATCCCGAGGACGCGCGATCCATGTGCTGCCGCTTGAGGCTCGATAATCGTGAACTCAAGAGAAGAGGCGGAGGTCTGTTCGGCGCCAATCCGCTCACCGGCAGTATTGGAGTCGTCACTATCAATATGCCAAAACTCGCCTTTCGTTCACCCGACACACCGAGCTTTTTCAATAATCTCACCGAGTTGATGAATAAAGCAAAAGACTCCCTGGAGATTAAGAGGAAGGTGCTGGAAAACTTCACCCAAAATAATCTCTATCCATACACCAAGCACTATCTTCACGCCATGTTCGAGAGAACCGAGAAGTTCTGGATCAATCACTTCTCAACTATCGGGATTATCGGTATGAATGAAGCATGCCTTAATCTCCTCGGGAAAGATATATCAACTGAAGAGGGGAAAACCTTTACCTTAGACGTTCTCGATTTCATGAGAGAGCGAATTGCACACTATCAGGAAGAAACAGGCAACCTATTCAATCTTGAGGCCACCCCCGGAGAAGGAGTGAGTTACCGATTCGCCCTTCACGATAAAGGGACATTTCCCGAAATTATAACATCAGGTGTTGATGAACCATACTACACCAATTCAATTCACCTCCCCGTCAGCTATTCCGACGATATATTCGATGTCCTTGAGCATCAGGAGGAACTCCAATCAAAATTCACCGGAGGTACCGTTGTCCACTGTTATATCGGCGAAAAGATCGACAATACCCAAATAGTGAAGCTGCTCGTTAAGAAAATTTCCGAGAACTACGCAATCCCCTACTTTACCATTACACCAACCTTCAGCATCTGTCCAGTTCACGGGTATATACCCGGCGAGCATAAATACTGCCCCTATGAGCACACAGAAGAGGAGCTTGAGCTCTATGGGGTTGAAGTTATCTCCGAGGAGGAGAAGAGCGATAAGATAGCAATGTAGTGATGACTATACTCCGCCAGATAGTACTCCATTCAAGAGAGGGCAATATAATTTTCGATTCAAAGTATACAAGGAGGAAAATTCGATGAAAACTGAAAAGAAAATACCGGTTGAGGTTTATTCTCGAGTGGTCGGGTATTTCAGGCCGGTTAATCAGTGGAACAAAGGAAAGAAAGAGGAATTTAATGAGAGAAAGGAATTCACGCTGAAACACATTGAAAGATCCATGATCTATGAATATAAAGGGACTTCATAAAACGTCACTCATCGATTATCCCGGCAAGATATGTTCTATTATCTTTACCGGTGGCTGCAATCTCAGATGCAAATACTGTCATAATCCTGAGCTGGCGTGCGATAGCTGCAATTTACAAACCATCACGAACGATGATGTGCTTTCATTTATAAAGGAGAGGGGCTCCCTGATCGACGGCATTTCAATCAGTGGCGGCGAACCAACACTCGCCAAAAACCTCTTCGATTTTATTCGATCAGTTAAGGATATACCACTCGCCGTAAAGATCGACACAAATGGATTGAATCCCGAGGTGATCGATCACTTAATACAGAACAGGCTCATCGATTATGTTGCCATCGATATTAAGACATCACCTGAAAAGTATGAAGGACTAACCAACAGGAAGGTTGATTTCTCACGAATAGTGCGCACGGTTGATCTCGTCAGAGCATCCGATGTCGACTATGAATTGAGAACAACCTGTATTCCCTCTTTCGTAACACTTGAGGATTTTGAAAGCATAAAAGGAGAGATCGGCCATGTAAAACAATACTTCATTCAGCAGTTTATTAACAATGTTACGCTTGATCCCTCACTTTCAAACTGCGAACCGTATCCCCTCTCAGTCCTCTATTCCTTTCGTGATTTCGTCAGAAGCTTTTCAGATATCTGCGAAATTCGAGGAATATAAATACCCTGCATAAAAAAAACTTGCTTATAAAACGCACCCGGCGTAAGGGTAACCGATATCGATTGTAACCCTTCGGATACCTCGGTTCCATATATGAAGAGCGTTTTGATCATATTCTCAATCCTCGTAATCGTTCCGGTTAACTCCGTTGCCGGAACGCTGAGAATTGAACCGGATCAGCGTATCAGCAGAGACGACTTAAAAGGGCGTACCCTTACGGAGCTCATTATTCTGAGAAATTCAATATTCGCAAATCACGGGTATGTATTTCAGAGTACTGCTTTGAATGAATACTTTCTTTCATGCAACTGGTATCACGTAAACAGGAGCTTTTCATCCGACACTTTGAGCGATGTTGACAGAAAAAACGTACAGGCAATACGCTCAATTGAACTGAAAAAAATTTCCAGGCTCAAAGAAGAGCTCACAAGCATCATTTGCAAAAAAATAAAATACTTCCTGAAAATGAGAATAACGAGAACCATCCCGCACGGCACTCAGAAAAACATCATGGATTACCTGCAACTCCATAATATGAATACTGAAATAACCGTTCCAAATTTCTTGAGCATACAACTCCTGCACGAAAAGAGCCGTGCTGACATGGATGGTATCATCCGGGACGCCATTGCGCACGACAGGACGGCTGCCTATAGAATTGCTCATTTCGATAATAACGGCATCCTGAGAATTCTCCAGTACTGTTATGCTGACTCGATCTCAGGAAAAAGGTGCCCAATAGCGTACTATTTCGATTAGAACGGCACAATCACACTTATCAGAGGTTCGGTGAGCCAGACGACTGTTGACTATGAATGGTACTTTTCCTATCTTCGAGATAGAATTATCTCAATCACATTAACGGTGACCTGTCATGGCGATTCCAGCAGGAAGGTAAAAACATTCTATCTCTGAGAGTGCCTCTGCTGATGGAATGAATGTCATGGATAAAATAGTATGTTTTTTACCAGCGTTAGATAAAAAATGAATGGTATGCCTCTTACCTATAAGCGAAACATGTCATGTACATAGACTCTCATACACATTTCGACCTCTGTATGGAAAATGCCGAAAGCACCGAGGATACGCTGATCAGTGGACTCACCGATAATGACATTATCCATTCAGTACAAATCTCCATTGATGTCAGTGGTTTCCAGTGGTCGTTGGAATTCGCTCGAAGACATCAGGAACAGGGGATATTCTTTACACTGGGGATTCACCCCTCATCACATGCTCATGATGAAAATCTCAAATACCTATCGGGTCTCGTCGATACGATAATGAACTCGGCCGATTCATCTCTTCTTTTCGGCATAGGAGAAGCAGGTCTGGATTATTACCGTATGAGACAACCGAAATCGATGCAAAAAAAATCTTTTGAAACCCAGATTACTCTGTCGAAGATATGGAATCTCCCGCTCATTGTCCATACAAGGGATGCAATGGAGGACACTTTGCTGATACTGAAAAAAAATACGCCGGCAAGAGGAATAATGCACTGTTTTTCCGGTAACAGGGAAGCAGCCCGTGAGGTATTGGATCTCGGCTTTCATATCTCCTTCGCCGGCAACCTCACGTACAAAAATGCAAAAACCCTTCAGGATGTTGCAACATATGTTCCTCTGAACAGGTTACTCCTTGAAACAGATGCGCCCTTTCTGGCTCCGGTACCGTTGAGAGGTAAAAGGAATCGGCCAGGATATGTTATACATCTCTACGACTTTATTGCCGAATTGAGAAATATTTCCCTCGCCACACTGAAGGAACAGATACTGACCAACTTCACCGCTTTAACAGAACGGTGAACGGAAAGGGGAAAATCACACGCGCAATTCTGAAAGAAAAGAGCAGCAAGCAGCCGGTATTGTGATTGCATATAAAGAGTAAAACGATTGTAGTTGTAAAAGAGCATGCACTACACACATCATCGTGCGATGAAAAGGATACTCCGGACAATCGTCTTACTAACGGTATCATCGTTACTATGTTTATCTATATTCACTGTGCTATTTCCTGATGAAAATGAAAAGAAACCTGCGACCGGGAACACTATCATGAACGATCACGCTTTCTTACTCATTGCCCACAGAGGCGCCTCGGGGGAGCTACCCGAGAACACCATACCTTCATTTCAGCGTGCCCTTGAAATCTATCCACAGTGTGTCTTGGAAATGGATGTACGATTATCACGGGATGGTGAGATTATCGTCTCACATGATGGATCACTTGATCGAATGACAAATAGCTCCAAGAAGATCAAGGAGATAACACTCGCCGAAATTAAACAGCTGGATGCAGGATATAAAAAGAGCCTTGATGGCGGTAAGAGCTTCCCTTTTCGGGGCAGGGGATACACCTGCCCAACCCTTGCCGAGGTACTGAAATCCTTTCCTGAAACCCGGTATGTCATCGAGATAAAAGAGAATAATCGGGATCTGGCCGAAAAGGTTATCTCTCTTATATATGAGCACAAAGCATCTGAGCGGGTCATTATCGGTTCCTTTCATGACCGGGTATTGCAGATAATAAGGAAAAAAGCACCGGAAATAATCACGGGATTCGGATCCAGTGAGGCGAAGAGATTCGTCTTCATCCATAAACTCAGATTAGGAGCAGTGTATCGAGGCGATGGAGATGCTCTTCTGCTCCCTGAGTTCTCTGACACTGAAAACCCAGAATATCGTAAAGACGGTGGCAATGGTTTCAGAGTCATAACAAAAAAACTTATCAAGGATGCTCACCGTAAGGGTATTCCGGTATATACCTGGACGATAAACAGCGAAGAAAATATGAAGCGATTGATACAATGGGGCATTGACGGAATCATTACGGATTTTCCCGACCGTCTTAAAGCGGTAATGCAAGAAGAAGGAATGGTACAATGAATTCATCGCAATTTTATTCAGATTTCCTGATCATCGGTTCCGGAATAGCCGGGCTCGCTTTTGCCATAAATGTATCTCAGTATGGATCAGTCAATATCGTCACCAAAAAGAAGGATTCAGACTCAAACACCAACTATGCGCAGGGGGGGATTGCCGTCGTACTCTCTCCCGATGACTCAATTGAAGATCACATCAAGGATACCCTGGAGGTTGGTGCAAACCTCTGCAATCGGCGTGCAGTTGAGATTCTTGTCAGCAACGGCCCTGATAGGGTAAGAGAGCTCATTAACTGGGGAACCAGGTTCTCCAGCAGGACTGATACTGTTGGACACAAGATACTTGATCTCGGCAAAGAGGGGGGACATTCATGTAACCGCATTGCTCACGCCAGCGATCTGACCGGGCAGGAGATCGAACGAGCGCTCCTGAATAAAATTTCAACTATTGACAATATCAAAATCTTTGAAAACAGCACGGCAATAGATCTCCTGACTGAACATCAGCTACGGTATCTCTCCTCTCAGGAGAGAAGCTTTAACGGTACCGACAGCATTACCTGCTATGGAGCGTACATTCTCGATAATTCCACCGGTGTGGTTAATATATTTAACTCAAAGATTACTTTCCTCGCAACCGGTGGTGTCGGTCAGGTTTACCGCCATACAACAAATCCCGATATCGCAACGGGCGACGGCATTGCAATGGCCTACCGCGCCGGTGCGCTTATTGCTGATATGGAATTCATTCAGTTCCACCCAACCACCCTCTATGAGGAGAAACAGGACGAGCGCTCCTTTCTCATAAGCGAGGCGGTGAGAGGTGAAGGGGGAATCCTTATCAATTCCAGGGGACACCGTTTCATGGAACATGAGCACCCGATGAAGGATCTCGCACCTCGTGATATTGTTGCCCGCGCGATCGACCGCGAACTTAAAACCCTGGGAGATAAATTCGTTCTCCTCGATATCAGCTTTAAAGACAAAGACTTCCTCACACAACGCTTTCCACAAATATATGAACAGTGTCTGGAAAAGGGATACGACATCACTCAAGAACCGATACCGGTCGTTCCTGCAGCCCACTACCTGTGTGGCGGCATTATATCAGATCTTTTTGGAAGAACCGCAATCCGAAATCTGTATGTTTCCGGTGAATCCTCCTGCACCGGTGTACACGGTGCAAATCGGCTTGCCAGCAATTCACTGCTTGAAGGGGTGGTTTTTTCTCACCGGGCATATGAGCACATTTGCAGCAGCATCGATTCCATCAGAAAAATTGCCATCCCCGAATATCCGCACTGGAACAAAGAGGGAACCTTTGATCTTGAGGAATGGATTCTCATCCAGCACAACGTAGAAGGTGTTCAAAGACTGATGTGGGATTATGTGGGCATTGTGAGGTCAAATCTCAGACTGCAACGAGCCTTTCGACGAATTTTGCTGCTCGATGAGGAAATACAGGATTTTTATCGGAGGAGCACCATATCCTCTCGGCTTGTCGAGTTACGCAATCTTGCCACAATTGCAAAGCTCATTATACAGGGAGCGATGAGCAGAAAAGAGAGTAGAGGCCTTCATTACAATACCGACTATCCATTTACGATCGACAATCAGAAAAGGCATGTTATACTACAATCAGGTATGGAGCCGTATATGAGAGATCTCGAAGAATTATCGTTCTCGTAAATTACCCCCGCATATACACTTCACAAAAAAACTACTTGTCACTCAGAGAAACAGTTTTACAATTAATAGCATCATCACGAAGAATGAGGGAGCATAATGCCAAAGGAGCTTATCCTCAGCGGAATTGTTCAGGGCGTTTTCTGCAGATACTACTGCAGCCAAAACGCGAAAATTCTGGGCATACGGGGTTCAGCATCAAATCTCAGGGATGGAACGGTCCGTGTTCTCCTCGACTGTGATGATGAAGACCAGATACAGGAATATGCCCAAGCCCTGAAGAATAATCCCTATGACATAAGATTCTACGGTAAGATACAGAGCATAACGATACGTGATTTCCAGGGCAGGATAACGGGAGACTACCAGTTTTAAAGAACCATTTCTCCTCTTCTCACCTTCACAATACACACATCGGCAGTGAGAACTGTCTCATCTCTCCTTTCAGAAGTATTTATCCCCACGAAACGAAGAAAAAGTTTCAGCCCTATAATCAGTTTTTATCGGCGAGAGAAACCATCTCCTCAGCATGCTTGAGCGAAAGATCGGTAACCCTCTCTCCCGCAAGCATTCTTGCAACTTCCTTTACCTTTTCATTCCTGTTGAGATTCCGTACGAGCGTGCGCAACCTGTTTTCAGCTCTCTCCTTGATAACCAGATAGTGATTATCCGACATCGAAGCTATCTGCGGGAGGTGAGTAACAACAAGTACCTGCCGCTTTTTTGACAATTTTTTTAGCTTTTTACCAACAATCTCGGCTATCTTTCCACCAATTCCTGCATCAACCTCATCAAAGACGAGACTATCCACGATATCATTTGAGAGAATGACATTTTTGAGTGCAAGCATGATCCGTGACATCTCACCACCTGATGCCACTCTCTTCAATTGCCGCAGATCTTCGCCCTCATTTACCGCGAGAAGAAATTCAACTCTATCCAAACCACTTGAGTAGAGTAAATACCGCTTGTTTCCTGACTCTATCTCTCCCTCGGGGCTAATCTCCCTTTTGATCGACACGCGGAATTGGGTGCCGCCCATGCCCAAGTCATTGAGCTCATTCATGACCCGCTCTTCGAGCTCCTTCGCTGATATCCTCCTTCTCTCAGAGAGGTCAAGAGCAACCGTTTTCGTCTCCTGCACTATTCTGGTATACTCACTGTTCAGCTTTTCAATCTCCTCATCACTTGATGAAATTGCATCGAGCTCTCGCTTTGACTTTTCAGCATAATCAAGAATCTCCTCGATGGTGTCTCCATATTTCTTCTTCAAGCTTGATATCAGGGAGAGCCGCCCCTCAACCTCATTTATTCTCTCAGGTGAAAAGTTGATTCCACTCTCGTACTCGCGCAGAGAGAGTGAAGCATCCTCTAATGTATACAACGACTCTTTCACCGTCTCAAGTATACTCGAGATATTGCTATCAAACTCTGAGATTGCCGAGAGGCTCTGTTCAACTCGCTTAAGACTGGCAAGGATACCGCTCTCCCCCTTGAGTTGAGATACGGAGGTATTAATTTCTTTGAATAGCTTTTCAGCATTTGCAAGTATTGTAGCCTCATTCTTGAGCTCTTCGTCTTCACCAAGCTTGAGCTCAGTCGATGTAATCTCACGAATGGCAAAGGAGAGGTATTCAACCTTGCGTGCCTTTTCCTTTTCATCAATCTGATATGAATTGATCCGCTCCCGCAGATCATGTAATTTATCATAATAGTACCGAACTTTCTCAACGAGATCCTGATGGTTTGCAAAGCTATCCAGAATCTCACGATGCTTGGAAACCTTTATTATATTCTGATGCTCATTCTGCCCATGAATATCAACCAGGTATTCCGATATCTCCTTTAATCGCGTATTCGGGATCTGTGTGGCATTGGCAAAGCATCTCCCCTTCCCGGTTGCATAGAGCTCTCTCCTGAGAACAAGAATGTTATCATCAACCTCAATTCCGAGATTATCGAGCATTTCTATGACCTGCGGGAGATGAGATATATCAAAGACACCTTCAAGCCCTGCCCGTTCGAAACCACTTCTGATTACGTCAGTTGTCATCCGCTCACCAAGCAGTCCAGAAAGTGCATCAATGAGTATTGACTTACCAGTACCCGTCTCTCCCGTTAAGATGTTTAATCCCTCCTTGAACTGAATGTTCAGACTGTCTATTAAAACAAAGTTTTTTATCTTGAGTTCAAGAAGCATATGAGCTCCTGTCAGTGCAGGTTCTTACCCCAGCCGAGCTTTTGCCGTAAAATGTCATAGTAATTTCTTTCGGGATGGGTTATAAAATGAATCTTTCTCTCTGATTTCTTAAAGAGGATCTCATTATTACCTTCAATATGAATAGCAACCTGACCATCGATTGTCAATAATAAATTCTCACAATCGGTTAACACCCGGGCCCTGAGTTTTTTATGTGATGAAACAATCATGGGCCTGAGTCCCAGCATGTGTGGACACACCGGATTTATAATATACACATCCTGCACCGATGGTGTAACGATAGGACCCCCCGCAGAGAGCGAATAAGCGGTAGAACCTGTTGGTGTCGCTATGATGAGCCCGTCTCCCGAATAAACATTGAGAAATTCATCATCTATTTCGAGGCGCAACTGAATCGGTCTGGAAAACGCACCCCGTGAAATCACCGCGTCATTCAAAAAAACAATACGCTGTGACTCACGGCGATTGCTCATCAGAACCACCTCAAGCATTGAACGATCCTTCACGTGATATCTCCCCCTGAGAATATCCGCAAGATAGAGCTTCGCTTCTTCGGGTGAGAACTCAGTGAGAAATCCCAGTCTTCCCTTGTTAACACCAAAAATCAACTTATCTGTCTCAGAGAACTGCCGTGCTGTTCTCAGAAAAGTACCATCACCACCAATGACGATTATGAGATCCGGGGATTGCACAAAAGTCTCCTCATCACAGATATATCGGTTAAGCCCCTCCTCCTGAAAAATCTGAACATCCGGCAGAAGTACAGAAACACCCTCATTATTCAAAAACTGTATGAGATCATAAACGAGCGGTATGCTCTGTTTATCATCCGGCCTGATGGTTAACGATACTTTTTTTATTCCCATTGTTTCTGTCTTTTTCTCGTACGAGAGAATTATCCTCTGAACCGTTCCTCTTCACTACCGCTTGATTACAAGACACGGTTTCTTCGACTTTCGTATCACCTTCTCAGAAACCGAACCGAGAAGCATCTCCTCTATATTGCTTTTCCCATGTGAACCAAGTATAATAAGAGAGACTCTTTCCTTCTCAGCACTATCAATTATTACTTTAAAGGGTACCCCGTTTTCAATGCGTATCTTCACCTTAAAGAATGGCGAGAGCTTCTTCCGAATCTTTTCAAGCTGTTTTTCTGTCTCTCTTCTAATACTTTCATACATATCAGACTCATACTGTTGAACCGTTTCGCCAAACCACCCTACCGTTTCAATAAATCCACTGTACCGGGAATCGATTACGTGTATAACGACGACTTCTCTCGTACCCGATTTCTTCAATTTCTTCAAATAGGGTATAACACTCTCGGAACATTCCGAGAAGTCAGTGGGAAACAAAACCTTTTTAAACATCTGCTAACCTCTCAATAAGCTCATATAGTGTTACAAGGGAACAGACAAGCCTCTGACCATAGAAAATAGTATTGAAAATTTTATGATATAAACAATATTTCTGTAACCGGCCATGTTTTCAACAAATTAATATCTCAATTATAGTATTCTGTAATAGTTTTGAATTAACAAAAATTCTCAAGCGAGCGAGAAAGATATCATACCTCATTTTATTGAAGATAAGCTCGCATTTTTCAATAATCGGTATATTTCATTTTTCTTTATCCTTCAGCCGAACAGAGATCAATCGTGAAAAGCGCAGTAATAGACACCTCTTCCGCTATACTTCTTCTGAAAGCAGATCTGCTTGAAAAACTCATTGCCCGATACCAGATCCTCATTCCACAAACCGTGTATAATGAGCTAACGAAAGAAAATCAGTTCGGGTCGAATAAATTCTCCTCATTATTTAAAAAAAATGTACTGCATCTCAAAAATGAATACAAAGAAAAAAAAGTCGAATTTCCACTACACGGAGGAGAAAAAGACACCGTTCTCCTCTACCTTCAGGGCAAATGCGATTTTATAATCATCGATGATAGAAAAGGAATCCGGTTCTGTAAACAAAATAGTATTCCCTTTATCAATGCGCTCATCGTCCCCAAAATACTCTATTTCATTGGTGATATCGATCACAAACAATACTGCACTAAGACAAACCTCATCACGCAAATCGGGAGATACTCATACCGTGTTCTTGATCTCGCCCAAAAAATTAATCAAAAAGATCTCGAAATCTTCTTTCCGTAAAATGGATCACACCTCCGATATGCAAAACATGAACAAAAACATATTTCGATAGATAGTGCTAATCCCCGTAATAGCAACGGCAATCACCCTGGCAACTTCCGCTGCTTTTCCACGGATAATCATGACCCGTGCCAGACTTATTCTCCTAAAACTGCAGATCTTAAAATGAATACTGTCTGTAATTCAGCCCCGCGGACTGCTGAAACGAGGGAGGTGGTGAGACCGAGTCCGGATCTCCTCTACTCGATCTGCTTTTACGATGTTTCGAAAACCCCTCTCCAGATCAGCGCAACAGTGCCGGACACCTACTGGTCAATTTCACTCTTTCAGAATAATACCGTTAACTTCTTTGTGAAAAATGATAGACAGGTGCAGGGGAAAAAAGTGAATTTTCTGCTGATTGGAAAAGATACGAGTTATACAAATGCTGGAAATGCTGAAGTAATCGTCTCACCAACAGATACCGGCGTTCTCCTCTTTCGAATGCTCATTACGGATGCAACAAAACTTTCAGAGCTCCTTCGGATTCAAAAAAAGACATGCTGCAGACCAGTGTAGTGAAATTCACTCTACGGATACAAATTGCCGGGAGTTCGTTCTCTTAACGATATCAGCGGGAATCTCGTGAACACTGCTGCAACCAGTGAGGATCATAGCTTTTTCAAGTTCTCGTTTTAATGTTGAAAGATAAAATGATACTCCGCGGACACACATTCCAACAGCAGCGATGATAATCGGCCTCCCGATAAGGACATACTCAGCACCGAGCGCGAGCGCTTTCAGAACATCCACTCCTGTCCTGAAGCCACCATCGATGAGTATTCGAATATGACCTTTCACCTCATTCACAATCTCCTCAATGACATCCATTGCTCCAACCATTTCATCGAGTACTCTTCCACCGTGATTCGAAATGACAATTGCATGCGCACCCGCCTCAACCGCCATCACCGCATCACGAACATTCATGATCCCTTTCAGTATAAAAGGATAGTTGGTTCCAGAGATAATATACTTCAGCTCTTCGAGACTTTTTGGACCTACCGCCTGATTCTTCATTGCCATGGTCTTAAAGACAACGGCATCAATATCCATACCAACAGCAATGGCGTTAACTTTCTCAGATGCTTTAATTCTCTTCAGTATCTCACCATCATCGCTTCTGGGTTTGAATATGGGAACGCCCATCCCCTCAGCCTCGGAAATTGCCTGCAATCCCAGCTTGTACTTCTCCGGTGAAGCTCCATCACCAACAAAGGCGATGGTCCCGGCGTCCATACACCCCTGTATAACAGCTCTGTTATATTCAAGCTCATCAATAGCACCGCCGAAATTTGTCACCGCGCCGGTTACCGGAGCTGCCATTACCGGGAATGACAGTTCAATCCCGAAAAAGCTCGTTCTCGTATCCGGTTCAGTCACATTGTGAATAAGACGGGTGTTAAGCTTATACTCTCTCAGAGACTCAATATTTCTTCTGAAGGAAGCACCGGTTCCGATACCACCCATGCCCGGAACACCAGTCGGGCAATCCCGGCCATCGCAGTTCTTGCACACGTAACATATTTTTTTGAACTTTTCTCGAGCTGCCATGAGAATTGCTTCCATGGAAAGCTCGGATTCTTCAAAAACTTCTATCTTCAAGACCTCTTTGCACCGTGCCACTGCCTTCTCTGCCTCAGCAAGGGTATCACCAACAGCAATTATGTGGCCGGTTTTCTCAACATTTGAACGCGGTTGAACCACTTTGTCTCCCGGTTTCACATTCATGAAGATCTCCTTCATTCCTCTAATTCTGAGCGCCTCCTCGAGACCGGTAATGCTTCGAACAATACCCGGTGTGGTTATAAGAGCCCTCTCCACTGATACCCGGTTCATAACCGGTTCCAGATTTCCCGGTTCCCTGCCCACCGCTACATCAATAGCTGCTCTCATCAGATCAACCCCGGAAGAGAGGGGATAGGTATAGGCTGACATGAATCCCCCGGAGAGTCGGGCTGCAATCTCACCGACCTTCGGGCCGCATTCTGTAATTTTGATATCACCCTTTGCACACCCCATGGTAATACCGAGGGCTCGAATACCCTTTTTCATCACCTCACACGCCTCGCTCTGGATTTCAGATGGCAGCTGTGAAGGCATGGTATGACCCGTCTCAACAAAAAAGGGAGGAAATTCAATAATTCTATCAGCAACACCGGTTATCGTTATCTCGCCCTTATATATGACAGCGTCTATCGATAATTCAGGCCCGTTCATGTACTCCTCTATAATCAACTCGCCACTGGGCGATGCATTCTTTGCAAACTCAAAAGCATCGGAGAGTTGATTTTTGTTATCTAATCTCATTACCCCTCGAGCACCCATATTATCAGATGGTTTAATGACAACGGGAAACCCCAACGCTTTACTCGCCTTTTTCGCATCAGATAGTGACCAGACCGGATAAAAGTCTGGAGCTGGAACATTGTGCTCCTTAAACCGCACGCGCATCTTTATCTTATTGGTGGCGGCCTCGGCATCCTCGAATTTAATTCCCGGCAAATTCAGGCTGTTCGCTACCGCAGAAACCGTCATAGATGCATCAGTGCCAACGGTCAGAACACCACTGATTGGTGTGATATCATTCTGAGACCTGGCAACCCGCACCGAACCCTCTATATCTCTCGTGCTCATCACAATAGGTATATCGGCATTTTTCATTCCGATTGCACTGGGATTATAATCGGTCACAATAACCTGAAATCCCATTCTCTTTGCCGTCTGGATAACCGGTACCTGAAGGATACCTCCTCCGATAACCATAAGTGTTTTACTCATTATTCCACCTCTTCAGGACATCAGACTGTATCACCCTGTATTAATATATATCGGAATGAAATCTCGAATTATGTCACTTTAAAGCAACAATTTTTAAAAAAGATACATTTCGCAATCCTATAACAGGAACATCAATCCGCCTTATAGCAATACCGAAAGAAGAGAGCGGAGTGATGATCGATTCGTTATATTTTTTCAGAATGAATTTATGGGCATCTCTAAAAACCAGTATTTACACTGATCCCACATTTGTATATACCGGTTTTTTCAGGCATTGTGCATACAGTGACACGATGTCGCGGTTGCCAGCGTGCACAGGATGTGCAAAAAAAATGCTTACCACGAGCATATCATATTAATAGTTTTTTGAACTCCCCTTATAATTAATACCTGTTGAGGAGTATTTGAACCGGTATATATAAGAGCGTTCGAGCGTTTTGCTGAAAGAGACTGTAATGTGCTGTTAATACATTCAGTATCACAGCAGGTGCACTTACGACGAATCTCGATAATGAGCATTACCTTGGAGATAGATCAAAGCTGAAATAGCTTGACATGAGAAGAAAATTGTGGGAGATTTGGCTCACGTAACAATTAATAACCAACACAGGAGCATCAGATGAAAAAAAGAATAGTCGCAATAATCATCACAACGCTCTTTGCCATGCCGCTTATTCTTTACGGCGCAGGTGTTGTTACCGTAAAAAAAACTGACACCAAAAACTATAAAAGAGTCAAAATCAGTCATGAGCTTCATAAAAGTAAAGGTATCACGAACTGTAAGACGTGCCATCACAAAGGACCGGTAAACAAGTCATGTGCATCGTCAGGATGTCATCAAGGTCCGAGTGGAACAAGCAAGATTCATAAATTGTGTAAAGACTGCCATAAACAGAAAAACGGGCCCACGAAATGCGCCCAGTGCCATAAGTATTGATGAAAGTGATACAACCTCACAAGAAATCAGTAGAGGCTGTCTCGCAAGACAGCCTTTTCTATTCACGTAAGTTTTTTTCCAGTTGACTGTTGATTTCAAAGAGATTTAATTATTGCGGTGAAAGAGCGATTCAATGCCAGGTATTATTTTACACAACAGAATTCTTAACGAAGCTATACAATACCTCAGTAAAAAGAAAAAGATCTCTTCCATAACCAGATCGGTCGAATCGCTCATGAAAGGGAATGATTTCAGAAGAGCAGCGTTCTTTGGTGCGATTGGACCTAATATCTTTGACTACATACCTTTTAGAAAAAAAAGCCTCATCGGCAGCGAGATTTCCTTCCTCATACACGATGGTGGAAGCACCAAACTCATATCGGCTATGCTCAAACGATTGTTTTCACTCAGAGATCATAATAACGAATGGGCATCAACCCAGCGTGCCTATCTCTATGGATTCATCTCACACATCATCGCCGATTCTCTCTTTCATCCCTTCATGTTCTACTGGTCTGGATTTCCCGAAATATACAAAAGGGATCAAATAAACCACTACAGAGAACAGAATCTCCTCTTTTTATACAACATGGATCTCTATTTCCTTCACTACTATGAGGACGGGGAGTATACCTACAGCCTCAACAACATGCTCCCGGTAAAAAAAAAGAGGGGGTTCCTAAGAACGAACAAAGCCATCAAGGATTTCCTTATCGGTTCGCTTATGGACGCATTTCCCAAAAGTGCTAAAAAGATCATCTTTACACAGGGCAAAAAGGGGGACTATCAGTACTCCAACAGCTTCGGGCACATAGATCTTTTCCCATACTGTGTTCAGTGTGTCTACCTGATTAAAAAAAATAAAAACAGATACTTCATCAAGTTCATCGAAACGATTAAAAGGAAGAAAATTTTTTTCTCCGATTTCATAATACGATATCCGGAGCCTCGAAAAATTAATAAGCACATACTCAATCTCCATCGCGAAAGATGGTTTTATCCGGGGGGAGCAGCAGGATTACACTATGAATCTGTTGAAGATCTTATGAAAATTTCCCGCGAACAGATAGTCGATATCTGGGAAAAAATAGAATTAAAGGCTACTTCTGAAGATAAATCTACTGGTGATATTATGGAAAGCTTTCAAGTAAATGCTCTTACTGGTGAAGAGAAAAAGGGGTATCGAGATATGAAGCTTATGAATCCCATCCGCATACGATTCTAACGTTATCTCTTCTCTCATGTATCTCCGTGTCCTGAAGATGGAGAGAATCAGATTATCATCATACAGAGGCGCACTAATTACTTGATACTCTTGATAAGGGCATAGAAGTGCTCTTTGCTGAGCCGTACAATCTCTGTAATGTTCATATATTTGACGAGAGAAGGATTTTCTATCAACTCAAAACGATTTTTCCTATTTGCAACAAAGCGAATATAATTCATCGCAGCAATTCTATGCGGATTAACGGCGCTATAATCGAGATAACTATACAGTACAGATAAACCGAGATATGGATTTGAATAGATAGTACTAACAAGTGCTAATTCTTCACCAGTAACCTGATCAAAAAAATTATATCGATTATTGAGAATCTTATGAGTTACCTCATGAACCTCGAACATCTTCCATATCTCTTCTTTAATTGTCCGTGAACGATTAAAAGCTCGCTTCAGACAGTACTTAATATCATCAGTAATGCGTGCACCGACAAAGAACATTGAATCCACATTCTTGTCGATTAATACGTTCTTCGCTATTATATAATCGTTCTCAACCTCCTCCGGATTTATATATATCATATCAAAATAGAAGGTTGAGTTGCTTGTCGAAAACTCATCATAGTATATCAATGGCTGAATATTGTATATTTTCTCCTTCACGTTAAAGAGAGGATGCACAATTCTTATCGGTTTTCTCCTCCCGTAAATGCAATAGTCCAGAACAATCTTT
>CAZZCF010000073.1:0-19583 GCA_964652955.1 uncultured Leptospirales bacterium | reverse complement strand
AATCTCAGGATTACAGGATAATAAGGATAGGCTTTTCTATAATTGCGATAATCGAAAAAAATGGTATTAAAATTGATATTTCAGATTATGCTATGTTTTTCGTTGAGCACAAGATTTTGATCATCAGGATGTCAAATCATCGTAATCCTGTTCATCCTGTCAAAATCCTCTAACTTTTTGGTTCTTGCTACATAAGCTCAGGAGTGAAAAGATGAAATTCGCCATAGGAGCAACCCGGGCCGGTCTGACACTGAAAAGGGATGTTATTGAGCACCTCGAAGGGCTAGACCATCTGGTCTTCGATCTGGGAATGAAGGAGGAGGGCGAATTTGTCCCCTATCATGAATCGGCAGCGGCTGTAGCGGCAGCGGTATCGAGAGGAGAGTACGAAAAGGGGATTATCATCTGCGGCACCGGCGCGGGGAGTGCTATCGTTGCGAATAAATTCAGGGGAGTCTATGCCGTCCACTGCACCAATTCCTTTGAGGGAAAAATGGCCTCGGCGGTGAACAACGCGAATGTGCTGGTTCTGGGGGAATGGCTGACACCGGGTAACCATGCACGGCATATCATCGACGAATGGCTGAACACCTCCTTCGGCGAAGGCTTCGAGCTGGAGTGGCAGGAGTTTCTCAGAAACTGCTACGAGGAGATTCAGGATCTCGAGAATAAGCAGTTCAAGTAAGCGATGGGAAGGGATGCATACATCCCGCTCATCGGTGATTTAATCATGCCGGGAAGAGAACAATCCTTCGATGCTGCACAAAGGAATTCTCAGTGTCATAGTCCAGAATCGCCCCCTTGAGAAATTAAAATATTATTCCTTCTTTCCCCGGGGAAAGAGCTTTTCATAGGGCAGCCCGGAAAGGGTCTCGCATACAATTTTGGTAGCCGGTTCCACCTCATCCTTCCTGCCTCCACTGCGTAATCGCTCGAGCTCATCCTTGAGGAGAGCGTGCGTTTTGGGCGTTATGCCGAAGCGGGATGCGAAGAGAATGCCCAAGATGATGAGGATGCTGGGAGCGAGGAAGAACGTTACCTTTATCCAGAAGAGGGTATGCGGCTGCTGTGGTACGCTGGGCACATAGCCGATGAGCTCCAGGAGCACACCGAAGAGGAAGAGGACAAAGGACTGCACAATCTTCCGGAGAAGCGTCATGGCGCCCGAGCAGATGCCTGCTCGCTGTTTGCCGGTGATGAGCTCGTCAACATCGATGATGGAGGGGAGCATTGCCCAGGGCATGAGCACCCCCGACGAGAGGCCGAGGCCAATCAGCATTGTAAGGGCGACGATCATCCAGGTGGGAGTAGAACTGGAGAGGAGAAGCGAGAGGAGCATTCCCGTCCCCCATATCACCAGACCGACTATAAAGGCAAATCCCTTTCCCCGCTTGTTGGCAAGGTACACATAGGCTGCCATGACCGAGATGCTGGTGACGAACATGGCTCCCAGGCAGAGCGAGTAGATCTCCGGCCGGAGAATATAGTAGGTCAGATAGTAAATGAACATCGCCATGAGGAGGTCGAGCGCGGAGTAGGCGCTGATGTACAGCCCCATCTGAATGCGATAGCTGCGGTTCTTGAAGAGCGATAGGAAACCCTTCAGAAAGTTGATCCCGGCCCAATCTCCCCCATCCGTTGTCGCTATCTCCCAGGTTCCCACGTACACAATAATCCATGGGAGCGCAAAGAAGAGCCCGAAGATGATCCCCATGACCATGAATCCTTTTTCAGGATCGCCGGGATAGAGGCGGTCAACGATGAGCTTCGGCACCGTGGCGCAGATGAGCGAGGAGACCTGAGAGAAGATCATCTTGACACCGGTGAGCCTGGTTCTCACGGCGTAATCGTATGTCATCTCGGCGTTCAGTGCCCGGTAGGGGATCATCACCATGGTGAAAATCGTAGAGAAGAGAACGTATGAAATGGAGTAATAGGCAAAGGTGGCGTAATCGCTGGGGAACTGCATTGATATCCAGAGGATGGTGAACGTCACCGCCACGGGGATGATGCCGATGAGGAAGAAAATGCGCCGTCTTCCGAACCGGGTCCGCATGTTGTCCGAGATGTATCCCATGAGGGGATCCGAGATGGCATCCCAGAACTTGCCCACAAGAACCACCAGCCCGGCAAGGGCGGGTGAGAGCTTCACCACATCGGTGAGAAAGAACATGAAGAGGAGGCTGATAACCACAAAGGAACCGCCCCCGTAGAACTCTCCAAAACCGTATGCCAGAAGATTTCGCCGCTTGACCTGCCGAATTTCCATACATTCTCCCCTTTGCTGTCGATCTGATCTCAGGATTTCCGGCTATCATAACTCGACAGAGTATCATATAGCAACATCATTTTATGATGTGAATGATAAAAATGTGATGATATTTTCCTTTTGCCGATGCATCATGTCCCGAAGGAATCATGTAAAAAAGCGAGAAATGAAGTAGGCGGGAATTATAAGGTGAACTATATGGAACAGAAAAATCCGATCAGTGCAGTGCTCATCGGTGCCGGAGCGCGGGGACGGGGTGCATACGGCGCCTGGGCCGTGCGACATCCGGAACGGCTAAAGGTCATCGCTGTCGCCGAGCCGCATGATGCTCGACGGGAGGCTTTTGCCCGCGAGCACCGTATCGACCCTGAAAATCAATTCAGAAGCTGGGAGGAGTTGCTCGCACGGGAGAGAATGGCCGATGCCTGCCTTATCTGCACGCAGGATCAGATGCATACCGCGCCCGCACTCCAGGCGCTGCAGCGGGGGTATGACGTCCTTCTGGAGAAGCCGATGGCAACGGTTGCGAAGGAGTGCCGGGAGCTGGTGCAGGTTGCCGAAGGAGCGGGTCGAGAGCTCCGCATCTGCCATGTGGCACGATACGCCCAGTTCTTCTCGCGGGCGAAGAGGGCTATTCTCGACGGGCGTATCGGTGATATCATCCACATCAATCATGCCGAGAACGTGGCCTTCTGGCATTTCGCGCACGGCTACGTTCGCGGCAACTGGCGTAAGGCCGAAGATTCGAGCCCCGTTATCCTGGCAAAGACCTGTCACGACTTCGATCTGATATACTGGATGGTGGAGGAGCCTGCCCGGCAGGTGCACTCCTTTGGGGAGCTCACCTTTTTCAGGGAGGAAAACGCTCCCGCAGGGGCGCCGGCGCGATGCACCGACGGATGCCCGGCAGCATCATCATGTCTCTTCTACGCTCCCCGCCTCTACGTCACCGCAGATACCCTTCTCCGCATTACCGCACGGGCGAAAAATCCCCTGATGAGGCTCATCGGCAACACCGCTATCAACCATCCGAAGATCATCAGTTCCCTGAGCTGTTTCTACCGGCCGCTCCGGCGTTTGGTGGATTGGGATATGTGGCCGGCCACGGTGATCACCGATACCTGCACCCTGGAAGAGAAGTGGGATGCCATGTGCGAGGGCCCCTACGGGCGCTGCGTTTTCCGCTGTGACAACGATGTTCCCGATCATCAGTCGGTGAATATCGTCTTCGAGAACGGTGTGACCGCAACGCTCACCATGCAGGGACACTCCTTTCTGGACGGGCGGTGGATGCGAATCGACGGGACCCGCGGGACCCTGATGGGTGAATTCACCTACGCGGGTGAACGGCTGGTCTATTATGATCACCGGACGCTTGCCGAGCACCTCCTCTGGGAGCAGGGAATTAGCTTCTCCGCGCACGGCGGCGGCGACGAGGGGCTCATGGATTCCTTTGTTGAGCGGCTGCAGCGCAAGCGATCCGGTCAGAATGACCGCGAGCCGCTGACGTTGGCCCGCGAGTCACTCGAGAGTCGGGTGATCCCAATGGGGGAGATGAGATAGATTGTGCACGGGGATGATTGCGGAGTGCTGCCGCGGAAACGGGAAGTGCCGAGCATCGACGTGGATTCGGTAACTGCCGAGTATTGACGCTGAGGTGTGGCGGGAATATTATTTCAGAGCGAACTCCGGTTTTTCCGCGACGAGCCGGGTGAGCCCCAGTGCGGCATCGCCGTGCTGCCGTATCAGGGTCGCCGGGAAAGAGACCGATATCGGCGCGAAGAGTATCTTCCGCAGCACGGAGCTCTGCCAGGGCCTGTTCAGATAGACTCTGATGCGCCGCGCTGCCAGTATCTGCTTCATCCCCACGGTGACCGCATGAGCGGGAACCCGTTCGAAAGCTCCCCGCATGGCGGTGGTGGAGTTGATGACAATCGTCTCGCGGCTCAGCGCAATGAGGCGTGTCGGGAGCTCCGCGAATTCCTCAATGCTCATATTCTCTCCGGGCTCCGGAGGTTCGTTGAAGGCAAGGTGCCCGTTGATCCCCACCCCGGCGTAGCAGGTATCGGCGCTGCCCAGTTTGGCCAGCCGCTCGTCGTATGCTTTTGGGCTCTTCGGATCGGGGAAATATACCTGATCGGGTTTCAGCTGCATCTCCTCAGGCATGGACTGAACCAGCTCCCGATCGATGAAGCCGTAAAAGGAGAGGGGATTTGACCGGTCGATGAGCTCCCCTTTTTCGTCGCAGTACTCGTCCATGAAGAAGCAGTGCAGATTGGAGAGGTCAAGGGGGCGTTTGCGGCAGATCTGAACAAAGCGCCGGTATTGAAAAACCGGTCCCACGGGGAGGATGGCCGCGGTGTGCTTTCCTTTCCTGTTGTTCTCCTCGATCTCGGAATAGAGGGTACGAGCGATGTCGTGGTAGAGATCGGCATCGCTCTCAAAGATGGTGCAGGGGAGGGGCGGTCTCGCTCCCGGATCGGTAAAATCGAATTCGTATATATCGTTCATCTCTCACTCCTTGCTGAAGGCGAACTCCTTTCCTGATTTCACTATTTTCTTGATAGCGAGATCCTCATCCATGAAGAGAATATCGGCGATCATTCCAGGCGCGATGCGCCCGAGCGTTCCCGACAGGCCGAGGATTCGCGCCTGATTGTGCGAGGTGACCCGCACCGCATCCTGAAGCGATTCGCCCCATTCCGTGACCAGGATGAGGAGCATCCGGTGCATGGTGGTGACGCTCCCGGCGAAGAGGGTGCGATTGCTCGTCCAGGCGACTCCCCCATCGATGATAATGTCTCTGTCGCCGATGGTCATCCTCCCGGCATCCTTCTCGAGACCGGCCCCCTTGATGGAGTCGCTCACCAGCACGATATCATCGAGCATCTTATTGTGCCGGATGAAGTTCCAGAAGAATTTCGTGATATGATGTCCGTCGGCGATGACCTCCACGGCAATGCCGTCGGTCATGAGGGCCATCTCCAGCGTTCCGAGGTGCTTTTTCCCGTCATGCCGCCGGAAGGTTGACGTGCAGCTGTACAGATGAGTCACCTGCGATATCCCCCTGCCGAATCCTTTCAGGATTTCGAAATCTGCCGTGTCATCGTGTCCCGCCGCCGCGATGATACCGTGCTCTGTCAGGTGCTGCAGAAAGGGATTGCTTTCACGATTGTAGCTCAGGGTGACTATGGAAATGATATCGCTGAACCGTGCGATGAGGTCGAATGATTCCCGGTCGGGGGATATGATATGTTCACGGCTGTGGGCGCCGGCATTATCCGGTGAGAGCCAGGGACCTTCCAGATGAAACCCCAGGCAGGAGGCTTCGGTTCCCTGAGAGGCGCTCTCCCTGTTATGCGTGATAAAGCTCTCTCCCTCTTGAAGCACCGATTTCAGCATGCTGAGCGGCGCCGACAGGATGCTGGCGCAGAAGGAGGTGGTTCCCTGTGACAGGTGAAAGCGTGCGATGCCCGAAAGCGATTCGAGCGTTGCATCCATCACGTCGAAACCGCTGCCGCCGTGTGTGTGCATATCGATGAAGCCGGGGATGGCGTAGCGGTACGATTCTCCCGATGCTGTTCCGGAGGATTGATGGATGTCTGCAATGCGATCGCCGTCGATCAGGAGCTCCATTCCGGTGAGAATTTCGTCGTGATTGATTATCTCCTGGACGCGATAGCGTTTCATGGAGGTAACCGGTCAGCTCTCCTCCCTCTTCTCCAGCTCCATCTCCCGGAGCTTTCTCCGGAGAACCTTCCCGATGGCGCTCTTGGGGAGCTCATCCATGAACTCGATTATCTTCGGGACTTTATAGGCGGCGAGACGCTCTTTGCAGAAGGCGATGACCTCCTCTTCGGTGAGGGTCTCACCCGGCTTCGGCACGATAAAGGCTTTCACGGTTTCTCCCCGGTACTTATCGGGAACACCCACGGTGCAGGCCTCGAGGATCTTCGGGTGATCGTAGAGAGTGTTGTCGAGCTCCACGGGATAGATATTGTAGCCACCGGCGATGATCATGTCCTTCTTGCGGTCGACGATTTTGAGATACCCCTCGTCGTCGAAAACACCGATGTCCCCGGTGTAGAACCAGCCGTCCCTCAGTGCATTTTTCGTCTCCTCGGGCTTGTTGTAGTAGCCCATCATAATCTGGGGCCCCTTGATGGCGATCTCTCCCGACTCGCCGACAGGCAGCTCCTTCTCCCAGTTCTCGACATCGACGATCTTGATATCGGTGTCCGGCAAGGGAATGCCCACGGTCCCGGCCTTTATCTTCGCCCCCCAGGGTGTCGCGGTGGCCACCGGTGAGGCTTCGGTCATGCCGTAGACCTCGACCATGGTTGCGCCGGTGAGCTCTTTCAGATCTCGTATCGTTTCCATGGCGAGAGGAGCGGCCCCGGAGAAGAACCCGCGGATGAAGGAGAGATCCATCTTCCTGAATTTCGGGTTGTTCAGAAGCCCCACGAATATGGTCGGAACGCCGGGCAGAATGGTGGGCTTGTATTTTTTGAGTATCTTATAGATGGTCTCAGGGTCCGGCCGCGGGATGAGAATATCCTCCCACCCCTGCCAGATGTTGAGGTTCTGTACAACGGTGTATCCCGCCGAGTGGAATACGGGGATGGTCCCCACCATGCTGTGCACCCCCGGATCCATGCCGGTAAACCATCCGACAATCTGCTGTACGTTGGAGCTGATATTGGCATGGGAGAGCATCACCCCCTTGCTCACGCCGGTTGTCCCGCCGGTGTAGAGGAGGGTGGAGAGCGCCTCCCATCTGCTCTTATCCTCCACGGGCTCCGCTGAGTATTTCACTATCTCATCCCTGAAGACAAGGAGGTCCTCGGTGGGCTCTATCTTCCGGCACATCGCCTTCTTGACGATGGGGAAGAGCGCTCGTAGCAGGGGAGGAAGATAGCTGTGAATATGGCAGGCGATTATCTTCTGTATCTTCGTGTTGGGCATTATCTTCTGGATCCGGGGAACGAGCAGCGAGAAGGTGATGATTATCTTTGAATCGGAGTCGCCGATCTGGTACTCCAGCTCCCGCTCCGAGTTGAGGGGGTTGTTCTGTACCGCCACGGCTCCGATGCGGAATATGGCGAGGTTGGCGACGATGAGCTGCGGGATGTTCGGCGTGCAGACGGCGACTTTATCATCCTCCCTGACTCCGAGATCGATGAGCAGCCGCGAAAACTGATTGACCATGCCTTCGAGCTCCGCGTAGGTGATGCGCTTCCCCATGAAGTCAATTGCCACCTTGTTCGGATAGTTCTTCGCCGATCTGGTCAGAGCCTGCGAGATGGTGACCTTCTCGTAGTCGATATTCGGTTTGATTCCGGGCGCGTAGGATTTGTGCCAGATTTTTTCCTCCATGGTGTCCTCCTGAATGTATTGTGTTGAACCGGTCTGAAATGAGGCGAACTGTTTCCGATAATAAAATTCCGCAGTGAACCCTTTGATTTGTTCTGCGAAGTTCTTTCTGAATGAAATACTCTAATACAATGTATAAATAAGTCAAGAAGGATTGTGAATTCCATATCCTCCACTATGGAGAGTAGAATAAGATACTGAGAGTACAGGATAGGGGATGCACCTTCTGTATCTTGACTGACGGGGTGTTGATTAAGAACGATAAGACTTCAATTAACGTAACCGATGAGCTGGCGCATACTCTTGAAGAGCATCCCGGAGAGAATGTGGAGTAACCCGATGCTGACGGAGAGATGCTTTTACAATGAATTCCAGATGCGTATCTCCTATAGATAAGAAATATTTATCTAACTGACACCCGTAACCGTAGTACATGCAGATAGTTATCGGTAGGAGGGTGATATGATGATTGAAACGACACTGTATGTACATAAAAGTATTCTTGCCCAACTGGAGCGGGGAGCAGCGGTGACTGGGAAATCGAGAACGGTTTTAATAAAATTACTGATACAAAGGGTAATGAGATCAAATCGTACTTTTCTTAAATCCAGTACCGCGGTTAAATATCAAGAGAGTGACGAGAAGGGGAGCTGGCACCGGCTTCATTTAGCTATGAATGAATATGAATACGAGTATTGTCTTGATATGCGAAAGTTTTATAAGATGTCTGTTTCACTCATCCTGGCTTATGCGGTGAGAATGTATCTGGATGAAATACTTGGAAAGGGTAATAGTACCGATAACTATCGGTTCATTAATTATCTATTCACGCGAGAAATCGTCGATGGCATAATATGCTGGAGAACATACTGGGGTATTCCGGGAATCCCCCGTACTTTTAAGTGAAATCTCTCTGAGTATCCGTAAGTACTATAATCCCCCCTCACGCCGGGAGCTTCGGCTCCTTTCCCCGCGCGATATCATCGATCGCCTTCGCACAGACAATCATGTCTTCCAGAAGGGGCTCTATCTCGTCGGCATAGAGATACCGCGCCGTCGAGAATGACTTCTCCTCGTGTCCCGGCGCCAGATGAACGGCGATGCTCGACCAGTCGATCTTCAGCATCCCCAGCTTGTCCCCCCACCGGTCGAGGAACCAGTAGATGGGGGAGAGTATCTCCCGCCGGGCATCCGGCGATTCTTCCATCTTCTTTACCAGCTCCGGCGTCGCATACCTGATGGGGAAGGTTTCGTCGAAGCGGCTGTCTCCCGTGCTGAAGCGCTGCAGGCTCTCCTGTGGCCAGGCCGGCGGCTCGGTCTTGAGGTAAAAGGGGGAGTCGTCGATATCAACCTCGATGGCATAGTCGTTGTCGGGCTTGATCTCGATCTCGCGCCCCTTGTACTTCGCGTCGATGTAACCCATGGTGGTTTGGTACTCGGCACCTTCATGCTTCCAGTTGTGTTTCTCGGCGAGTGCGGCCATGGCCTTCTTGCACGTGCCGGGGAAGCCGTATCGGTAGGCGATATTTGAACTAAAGCTTCCCAGGAGGGCGATAAAAACAATCCCGCCGATAATCAGGACCTGCAGTATGAGGCCCACGGCTGTACCGGTCGTTTCGCCATCGTATCCGATTCCGATCATTGTCGCTCCTGTGAGAAGCATGAGGATAACCGTCGACGCAAGGATGGTACCGATGACAAAGGGCACTCGCAGCATCTTCGGTACCGCGGTCTTCTGCGCTTTGCGCATCGGTCGGGGCTTCCACCTCTTCAGCGCCTTCTTCTCCTCGGCCTCGTCTTTCCGGCGCTGTTCAGCCTGAAGCTCCTTGGGTGCTTTCCCTTCGAAAGCGAGAAACCACTCTTTTGTTGTGGCGACCGGATGAAGGCGGTTCCATACCGCATCGGGAACGTAGACGTCAACTTCGCAGTATTCACACTTGAGGATTCGCTCGCTCAGGGCGGTCACTTTCAGGGCCCCGCCGCACTGCGGGCAGCTCATCACGACCGGCTTCGCCGCCTCCTCGTCCACCTTTGCTTCCGGACGGCTCCCCTCCGGAAGCTCCCGCTCAACACTGTAGCACTGCCGCACCGAGGGGACCAGCTCCTGCAGCCATTCCGGCGCGGGGTACACCTCATGCGCAGCGCCGCATTTCTCGCACAGGATGATTCCGTCGGTTTCGAAACCGGGCTTCGGAAGCGGTGCCTTGCAGGAGTGGCATCGCGGCTCGAGGCGCCAGTACTTGTATTCGAAGGTGCCGCCGCCTCCCATCAGCGTACCCCCCGATCCCTCGCGCTCATCGAGAGATGGGTATTCCTCTTCGAAGTCGCTGAAAAAGCCGGCCAGGGTATCGGCGGAGATGTGAGCGGTCTGGAAGCAGCTCGAGCAGGTGATCCTTCGAAAGGGACCGTTGACCGGCACCGGCTGTCCGCAGTTATCACAGCTTGTTCTTATCTCGAAGCATCCGTATCGTGTCATGGGCAACCTCGTTTCTCTCTATATGATAGGTATCTTCAGTAATGATTCATCTCTCTTAGAAATATCGAATTCGGGCGATAAAGTCAAATACTATCCGCATTCGGAGATTTAAACGGATATAGTATGATAAGAGTATTTCTTAAGATATTTTTAATCTGCGCCTTCGGCAGGAAGACATGCCCGAATTATGATCTTCGGACATGAGAGCAATTCCCCGTACATAAAGAAGCATTTCGGAGGATGATATCACATGCTCCCCGTATCTATTCCCCTCTCCTTCAAGAGATCGGCAATGTGTACCACTGTTCCCCGCTTGACCGATTCCTCGGCGGCAAAGCCGACAACGATGGACCAGAACCCCTCTTCGGCGGTCGCGGTGCCGGTCTTCTTCCCCTCGATGTTGTCGATGAAGTAGATATGCTCGTAGAAAGTCGCGCCGTTATGTCCGCTCCCTTCTATATATGAAGGGTACACCGGTGTACAGATTCGGGAGGGCTTCTTCTCACCGTGGATGATCTCGAGATGCATTTTCGGCCGTGCGGCGGGGAGAAAATCCTCATTCTCGGAAGCGATGAGGCGCCCTCCGTCTCCGCAGATGATGACCTCTTCGTAGAACATGGGGGAGAACATGCAGAGGCTGAAGCTTGCCCGGATACCGTTTTCGTACACAACGGTTACCAGGGCGCTGTCGATAATATCCGACTTCTGATTATCATACTCAAAACGGATAAAATTCACTGCCATGCTTCCGGTGGCATAGACGCTGACAGGCTTCGAACCGGAGAAGAGATTCAGGAGGTCGAAGTAGTGGCAGCATTTTTCCACCAGGGTGCCGCCCGAAAACTTCGAGAACTTATTCCACTGCTTCACCTTGTCGAGAAAGGGAATGCGATGCTCGAGGATGCTAATCATTTTAATGTTGCCGATGGATCTTCTCTCCAGCGCTTCGTGTATCGCCTCCACGTAGATCGCCTTGTAGCGGTACTGCAGTCCCACCTGAAAGACGGCTGTATAGTCCCGTGCTATTTGGGCAATCTCGTAGGCATCCTCAATGGTTGTTGCCATCGGCTTTTCCAGGAGAATGTGCTTTCCCGATTTCGTTGCGACCTTCACCATGTCGAGATGGGTGAAGTTGGGCGTGCAGAGTATCAAGCCGTCGGCTTCCGGATCGGAACACGCTTCCTCAAGCGAGTCGTAGACCGTGAGATTTTTACCGGGTGCGGAGAGGGAGAACATGCTCTTCGCGTGTTCAATGCTGAGCGGATTGGTATCATAGATGCCGTGTATGGTTCCCCGTCCTTCGGATTCGGTAATTCTCATGTGCTCCTGCCCCATGATGCCCGTTCCGATTACATTGAATTTGTATTTCGGTATATCGATTGCCAGAAGATACCGATCCCCTTCAGGGAGATAGTTGAAGGCGGGATTGCGGGACAGGAAATTGCTTCGGAATTCTTTACCTCTCTTTGCCATGGCGGTCTCCTGAATGCATAGTAATCTTGTGATGAACCCGTGCTGATATGCTGGTACAGTGATGAAGCTGTTGATAGAAAACAATTAGATATATTGCAGAGATATCGCGATTCGTCAAGATGATTGATCATATGAAGGGAATTAATGATGCAATTTTATCCCGAAGCTCAGCGCGATTTAATGATCTCATTTGTGAGGTGGTTGAGAAAATTCCGTAAAATGTCATGGAGCTCAGGAAGCAGTGAGTAATGGAGCCGTATCTGATCGATTGACTGGATGTAGGGCCCCTCAACAATTTCGGTGCTGCAGTTTTCGAGCAGGAGCTCTATTATCCCGATTGTCGATTCGGGATGGAACTGGAAAGCGTATATCCGATCCTGGTAGCGGAATCCCTGATTTGAACAGGCGTCGCTTGTGAAGAGTTGCAGCGCGCCGACGGGGAGATCGAATGTGTCTCCATGCCAGTGGAAAGGCGTAAAGGTGGCTGGAAAGGGATCTTCAGGTATTCCGGGAACCGCGTTCATCCTGTGTACTGGGAACCAGCCTATTTCGCGGAATCTGTTTGGATATACCCGTGCTCCGAGCACCTCGGCGATGAGCTGCGCTCCGAGGCAGATGCCGATGAGGTGCTTGTGCGCCTGCAGAGCCTTCTCGATATATCTCTTTTCGCCGAGCAGCCATGGATATGCTTTCTCGTCATGGACGCCCATCGGTCCCCCCATCAAGATTAGGAGATCATAGTCAGACGGATCAGGTAGAATATCATTTCGAAACATATTAGTTTTTGTGGTATGGATTTTCCCTTCCTGCGTCCACTGGAGAATAGAGCCCGGATTTTCGAAGGAGACGTGCTGGATATAATGAACTCTCATCACCGCTCTACCCTCACAAGCATAATCTTGAAGCGCCCGGCAGCTCCCGGTGTATAAGGCCTCTTTCCCGGCATAATTATCATCACCCTGAAATCAAAGAACAGGATTCCCCTTGTTTTTATTCATACTACTCTCTCTCCTGTAAGCGAATTACTCCAGTGATATCTTCTCGCCGGTTATATCCTGCAATTGAGTTATATCCTCTGTCACCTCAAGACAGCCGATGTACTCGCCGCTTCCGTTTCGCACCGGAATATACCTGATGTATATCAGGCGCTCCCGATGCCTCAGCCAGAAGTCAACATAATCACTTTCTTCCTCTTTAAGCCTCGCAAGCAGCCTGTTCACCGGTTCCCTGCTCTTCTCGGGATGACAGTCGCGCACGTCGCGGCCGATAACCGATGGTGCTCGCCCGAAAACACGCCCCTGACCGTGATTGAAAAATTTAATCCTGTCATTGTTATCAATGAAAGTTATGTCGATTGGAAGTGCTTCAAGAGCTCTGGCAAGCTCATCAGGGAAGAGCGTGCCCGTGTGGAGTTGAACCTCAATTTCGTTATAAATATCCATATTATTCATCATCTCTCCTTCAGAGAAATGATATTACGCTGTTGGATCAGAAAAAAAATTTCCAGATGAGTCCCACTTTTCCCCTCTTTATCAAAAATGTTCCCGAGAACCTCATCACCTCTCTGATCCTCTCGCGATATCCCTCCCCGTAGCAGTGCGTTTTGCAACTCTTGCAGCTCGGTTTCGGATCATAGGGGCAGATGATCCGCTTGCTCGCCGCGTGGAGAAGGAGCTTCCGGCATTCTTCACACAGATGGAGGTTGAGGTGATTGATATACCCTCCCGCATTTCCGGATGCCATTATGGTTTTCTTTTCCTGATTTCGGTGTTTCTGCTCGCAGTATATGGAAATGAATCGAGCGAGTGTTTCGATGTCCTTTCCGATAGTACCGGCGCGCCCGTTCGCGTTCATGGATCGATTCGATGCATCCATTGCTTATCCCGCTCTCCCGGAGGTATAGTGCTCGCAGCCGACCGTCCCCCCTTCGGGGAGTATCCGATCGGTAAGGGTGCAGTAATACTTCTTCCCTGGACGGATTTCAAGATTTTTGCAGGCGATGCACATCCTCGGGATGGTGATAACGCCGTCATCGTAGAGCGATTTTATCAGCCCGGCAAGGAAGAGAAAAACCCTCTCCTTCTCCTCCGGCGGAAACCGGTGCAGGTGCTTAATGAGTGTATTCCCCCAGCTCTGTATCCGGCGGGTGGTATTCCTCCCCTCGGTTGTGAGCGCAATATCATAGGATCGCCTGTCCTCTTCCTCACGGGATTTTGTAATCAGGTTCTTATGCTCGAGCGCCTGTATCGCTTCGCTCACCGTCGCCTTGGTGAGATCGAATTCACGGGCGAGGCTGCTGACGGTGCGCAAATGCGGCGGGTATTGAGAGAGGTGAATGAGAAACTGTATCTGGATCGGGCTGAGATGCTCCCGCTTCGCGATATCACGGAGCACTGTTCGTTCCACCTGTGTTATCTTCTCCAGTGCTGCCGCAATTTTGTATTCGATATCGCTCCGGTCATCTTTCATGGTTTCCGTTTCCTCTCATATCCGCGCATCCTTTTCGCACGATGCGCTGGACCATCATCTCACTGGAACCTTTTCGCCGTGCAGAATCTCGCCGCTGATGGAGATGACCAGCTCATTCAGCGGTATCTCCTTCCCGGAACGCTGCAGGGCGGTCTGCACGATTCGCTCAATGCCGGAACAGCAGGGGACCTCCATGCGGAGGATGGTGATCGATTGTATGTCGCTCCGTGCAAATATCTCGCCCAGCTTTGCGATATATTCATCGATGGTCGGATCGAGCTTCGGACAGAAGATGATGAGGATTCGGTCTTTGAGAAATGTGCGGTGAAAATCAGCATGGGAGAAGGGGGCGCAATCAGCAGCGATGAGAAGATGGGCATTCTGAAAATACTGGGCCTGTGGGTTTATCAGCCGCAGCTGCACCGGCCAGTTCTGCAGTTGTGATTCCGGTGATGGAGCATCCTCTTCGCTTTGAGCACTCTTTTCTCCCCTGAGATCGATCGGTGCTGATCCGGGGCAACCGCATGCCGGATAGGCGTGGGCCCGGGTTTCCTCATCAAGATATTGAGAAACATCGAAACCTCTCTCCTGCAATATGTCGATCGCCTCCTGCAGAAGACCGGTCTCGTTGTGATCCCGCAGATGTTTCAGGTGAGCACGAATGGTATTATCACCCGCCTTGATGATATTTTCCATAACACGAGCTTCGTTATATGGCTCAGCCTCGCGCTCCTCAATGCTGATGGCTCCCTCCGGGCAGGTACCGATGCAGGCGCCCAGGCCGTCGCAGTAGAGATCGCTGACAAGCCGGGCCTTTCCGTCGATAATCTGAAGGGCTCCCTCGGGGCAGCCGGGGATGCACTTGCCGCAGCCGGTGCATTTTTCTTCATCGATGGTAATAATCTGTCGCTTCATGTTCGCTATCTCCTGTCACGCCGGTGAATATATGCTTGAAATGCTGAGAGCACTCAATGGCGTTCACTTCTCGGCGCATTTTTCTCCTCAAAGGTTTACATGCACTGTATATATGGTTAGGAGTCCTAAATATATATACAATTAGCGCAATTACACGCCGCATCAAAAATAAATTAGAAATTTTGCATTAAATTTATCGCCCAGGCGACACGTCGACGTGTCGCCTGGGCGATGTTCACGCAATCAGGACAATTTAAACTGCTCACGCAGTGTGAGGGAAAGCGCCCGCACCAGCTCAAAAGCCTGCTCCACGGTTTTCTCTCTGTCGGGATTGATCAGGCAGCAGGTGGCGGGTGCGAGGAGACTTTTTGAGAGGAGGAGATCCCTGTCGAGCCCGCTCTGTGCAAGCCGATCCCATGTTTCGGAAAGCCTCCTCACCATGCTGTCGAGATTCTCTTCCCTGAAGGGCTCGAAGTTTGTCGAAACGATTCCCCATGATATCACACCGCCGCGCTCGATGAACTTCTTGATGGATAAAGCATAGGAAGCTATCACTTCGTTTGAATAGAGGTCAAGGGAGAGTATGTCCAGGTCCATGTTCAAAAGAAAATCCCAGTCGGGATTCCCGCAGAGATGAACCCCCCGCGGTCGCTCCACCAGCGAGAAGAAGAGATCCATATCGGTTTTTGCGGCAATGTTATCGTATCCTGAAAGTGCGCTGAAAATGAACTGCAGACCCGGCTCATCGATGAACATGAATGCATTTTCATTTTTTTCCTTCAGGCGAATGAGCTGTATATTGGCTCGCTTTGCCATCAACTCCAGCAGGAATGATCTGACCGTATCCTCGAAGAGTATGGGCCGCTTGTCCTGATCGATGACATTCATGCCGAAGCTGATTGGCCCCTCCATCTGGCCGCGGATAGCGGCATAGGGGGCGAGGTCCAGGTTGAGAAACCGCTGATAGACAGGGGAGTAGGTTTCGCTGATATCGAAATATCCCGGTTCTTCCATGTGTGACAGTGTTTCTTCGAATTCCGCTATGAATTTGTCCATTGAAAATCGCACGGTACGATTTTGAAGATCGAGCACAATACCGGGGAAATGCTCCGATGCCTGAACGTACATATCTTCATAATAGCTGAGGAGAGGGAGCTGCGGCCAGTAGGGAATATCGAGCGAAAGGGCGATCTCCATGGCGCGGTCAATATCGGTATGGGGCATAACCGCCATTGCAGTCGTGAGGAGGTTTCCTGGAATGGGCATGTTTTCAACTCTTGGATTATTATGGATTTACTGTAATGTAATCGATATACTCAATCAGTATACTATAGCTCGATATTGCCTGGAGTGCAATGAAAGATTTTCCAAATTATTATCGATGGATTATAGAAATTTAGAAAATACTGGAGAAATGATCATTTTATTGTTTACAGCCGTAATCGGCTTAAATAATGGAGGTAGAGTAACAAGTAGCGTGGAATCATTACAAATCAATTGTGGGATATGAAAAAAGAATAGCGTTATTTTTCAATCATCGAAGTCGGGAAGTCTTTCAGAATGTACGGTACAAGTAAAGGGGAGGTTCCAGGTGCTTAGCAGGCGAATACTAATCGTAGATGACGATTCGATCGCCCTACAGCAATTGCTCACAACAACCGGTTTTGAACAAACCGATACAGCAAACTCGGGTGTTGAGGCATTACAGAAAATAGATGAGTTCAAACCCGACCTCCTCCTGGTGGGCATTTCTCTCGCTGGAGAAACAGACGGGATTGCATTGGTAAAACAGATTAATGAAAGAAGAGATGTACCTGTTATCTACATATCCGATAAGGTTGATAGCGGCACACTCGAACGATGCCG
Organism: uncultured Leptospirales bacterium; assembly: GCA_964652955.1. Classification (GTDB taxonomy): domain Bacteria; phylum Spirochaetota; class UBA4802; order UBA4802; family JAKQUI01; genus CAZZCF01. The sequence continues at coordinate 2,742 of CAZZCF010000073.1, read as the reverse complement.
TGAAACGGACACCTACGGATTTCTGTTAAAGCCGGCACATGCTGATGCACTCTTCACGTCCATTGAAACGGCGCTGTACCGGCATACGATTGAAATGGAGCTGCGGGAGAGTGAGAGAAAGTATCGGGAACTGGTTGAAGAGCTCAACGACGTGATCTGCTCACTGGATGAGAGCGGGGTTATAACCTATATGAGTCCAGCCGCTGAAAAAATATACGGTTACAGTCCCGCTGAAATGATTGGCAATCACTTTACCCAGTATATCAATGATGAGGACTTTCGCGTGGTCAACGACCGGTTGGGTCAGGCGCTTCAGGGTGATACGAGTCCGTATGAGCTCAGGATTGTGACCAGTTCCGGGGATAGTCGATGGGTGCGCATTTCCGGAAAAGCCCTCTCCGGAGAGGAGGGGGTTCGGCTTCACAGTGTACTTACCGATATCACCAGGGAGAAGCTTACCGAACGGGAACTGATCCGGATGAACAGGGAGCTCGAGCTGCTGAAATATGCCGGTCAGATATTCAGCTCGTCGCTTGAGCTCGACACGGTGCTCTCAACGGTTCTTGACGAGGTGCGTCGGATGTTCGGGGTTGCGGCGGCTTCAATATGGCTGAAGGATCAGGAGCGCGAGGAGCTCGTTTGCATTCAATCGGTCGGTCCCCACAAGGAGAAGGTCTGCGGCTGGCGGCTCCCCCTCGGCGAGGGTCTGGTTGGCTGGGTTGCCCATAACGGCGAGAGCCTTATTGTCAACGATTCCGGAAAGGATGAACGGCATTATACCGAGCTGGATAAACTTACCGGCGTTGAGCTCAATTCTATACTCAGCGTGCCGCTCATTGCAAAGCAGAATGTCATTGGCGTTCTGCAGGTGCTGGATACGGACGTGAATCGATTCGGCCGGGTTGATCAGAAATTTCTTGAGCCGCTCGCTGCCTCGGCCGCCATAGCGATAGAAAACGCCCGATTGTATGAGAAGGCGCAGAAGGAGGGTATGGAGCGTCACAGGGGGGAGGAGTGAGCTCCGCGGAATGCCTGTTATATTCGTGCGGGAAAGATTATGGTGAATGACATTCCCTCATGAGAATCAACCTTTATGGTTCCCCGCACCTGTTGAGTGAGAATTTTCACGAGATTGATTCCGAATGATTGCGTGGCGTTGATATCGAAATCACCCGGGAATCCGATACCGTTATCGCGTACTACGAGCCGGTAGCAGGCAGCTCCGGAGCGGTCGAATTCCACTGTTATCTCACCGCTCCTGCTATCAGGAAAGGCGTGTTTGAGCGAATTGAGAAGGAGCTCGTTGATGATGAGCGCACAGGGTATGGCGAGGTCGATTCCCAGAGTTGCAACCTTAATATTGAGGATAATTTTAACGTCATTCGGATTCGCCGTTGATGATCGCAGCATCTGATGAGAAAGGGTGCTTACGTAATTGTGAAAATCGACTCTGGTAAGATCGTCCGAGGCATACAGCATCTCATGTATCAGTGCGAGTGAACGAATGCGGTTTTGAGAGCCCATAAGAAAAGTTTGATACTTTTCATCATCGGTTTTCATTGCGTGAAGTCTCAGCATGCTCGAGATTATCTGCATGTTATTCTTCACCCGATGGTGCACCTCTTTGAGAAGCATCTCCCGCTCCTGTATCGATTTCCTGAGAAGCTCCTCTGCTCTTTTTCTTTCGGTGATATCGATTATTACGCCTTCGAGATATCCTTTGTCAGGGTATATTTTTGCGGAAATGGCTACATCAATCTCTCTTCCCTCCGGTAGCGAGAGACGGGCTTCGAAATCGTATACCTGCCCGAGATCTATGAGCTTCTTGATAAGCTCAGTCCGTCTATTATCGGCGTAGTACTTGCTGAAGATAAATCCGTCCTGTATCAATGATTCAGTATTGGGGTAGCCGAGGAGATTTGCGCATGCTCTATTGGCATGCATTACTTTCCCGTCATGTATTCTCGTTCTGAACATTCCCACAAGAGCGGTTTCGTAGAGAATCCTGTATTCGCCTTCATTACCACGGTATATAGATTCTGTCTGTTGCTGGTTGGCGGCATCAGGATTCATGCATGTTTTATGCGTATGCAATTCGTTATTACCTTCGTTGTGATCAAGCTCCACTGTGATGTAATGCCGCAATTTTTCGGCAGCTCTAACCATTTGGTCGGTGATGTCGGTGGCGAAACCGGCAATTCCGGTTATAGTGCCGGTATGGTCTCTGCGAGGGATTTTATTGACTCGTATCCATTTTATTCCCTGATCGGTCATAATAGGTTCGAGAATGTTGCTCTTTTCATAATCATGCTCAATAACATCTTGATCATGGAACAGGTAAATGTCTGCGAAGTGCGGCAGGATTTCCCTGGCGCTTTTCCCAACTATTTCATTCAGGGGGACGCCGACCAGTCTCGCGAAGGCTTCATTTGCGTTCAGATACCGATTGTCCGTATCTTTATAGAAAATGATCGCTTGACCGATATCGGAACGGGTATTCACTTCATCCATCCTTCTGAAGTTTTTCGATCTCTTCGCTCGTGAGTATCCTGTCTACCTCGAGGACGATGACGAGATCATCGCCGTCCTTCCCGATGCTCTTGATATAGTCGGCGTCGACGTTTGCGCTGAAGTGCGGCGTATCCTGAATGTTCTCCACCGGCAGCCCGATAACGTCTGAAACAGAATCCACAATCATCCCGATGAGCGTTTCCTTTATCTCGACAATGAGAATCACCGTGA
>CAZZCF010000072.1:0-19740 GCA_964652955.1 uncultured Leptospirales bacterium | reverse complement strand
TTATAATAACAATTTGCAGTTTATGTAAGAAAAAATCTTAAACACAATTCAGCATTCATCCTACACCATATATAACTTTTCTCCTTTACGAATGATCCGGAAACTCTACAATAGCACAGATCCGATAACAGTGACAGTATAACTGTGCTCAGTGTTCATCGGGACAAAAGATATCAGGGAAACCATCAGAATGCTGACCGTCGATACGGAACAACACTCCGGTGAACCGCCGGCAGGAAACATCAACTCAATCCACCCGTATTCCTGCTTCTCTCTCTAAAAAGCACAGTTATACCCTTTAGCTGATATTATTCGTCCCGTATAGTATGGGGAGCGATATCAATGGAAAAGCCGGCAATACTCATCGTTGAAGACGAGGCTGTCATCTCCATGAACATACAGAGCATCCTGGAGATGAAGGGATATCACGTGACCGGGATTACCTCTTCGGGTAAAGAAGCACTGCGTCTTGCGGAAGAAATGAGACCGGATATTGTGCTGATGGACATTGTGCTCGAAGGCGAGATGGACGGCATAACTGCAGCTGAATCTATCAGGGCTCATCAGAACATTCCGATTATATATCTCACCGCCTATTCCGACGAGAAAACGCTCGTCAGGGTGAAGGAAACCCAACCGTACGGATATATCCTGAAGCCAATAACACAGGATGAGCTCTACACCTCAATTGAAATTGCCCTATACAAGCACGGTATGGAGATGAAGCTCCGCGAGAGCGAAGAGCGGTACCGAATGCTCGTGGAAACCATGAATGACGGGCTTCTTATACTCGACAGGAAGGGCATCATAACCTACGCAAACAGAATGTTTTTACAACAAACCGGATATGCCGAAGAGGAAATTATCGGGCACTCCCCTTACGATTTTCTTGACGATTCGAACATCGCAGTTCTCGCCGAACAGTTGGAAAAGCGGCAAAACGGCATCTGCAAATCATATGAGCTCCTGTTCACACGAAAGAACGGTAAACAGATAAGCACCATCATCTCACCGAGGGCGATTTACGATGCAGCGGGTACCTTCAACGGCAGCTTCGGCATTATAACCGATATTACCGAACGCAAGAAAGCCGAGAGGAGAATTCAGGAGGAGCGCAACAGAGCTCAATTGTATCTCGATACAGCCGAGGTAATCCTCGTTGCAATCAATGAGCGGGGAATCATCACCCTGATAAATCAGAAAGGATGCCGAATTCTCGGCTACCGGGAGGATGAGCTTATCGGACTGAACTGGTTCGAAAACATACTCCCGGAGCGGTTGCGCGATGAGGTTTACTCGGTGTTCCAGAGACTGACAACAGGTGAGCTCGAACCGGTGGAGTATTTCGAAAATCCCGTTATAACCAAAGAGGGAACGGAGCGGCTCATTGCCTGGCGCAACGCTCTCCTGCATGATGAGAGCGGCTCGATTATCGGTACGCTGAGCTCCGGTGAAGATATCACCGAGCGGAAACGTGCAGAGGAATCACTCAATGAGCGAATGCGTTTGGATCACCTCCTGTTTTCAATTTCTGCGGGGTTTATCAACCTCCCGGCATACGAGGTGGACAGGGAGATAGAAAATGCGCTGAAACTCGTCGTTGAAACGCTTGAAATTGATCGCTCCAGTCTCCTCCAATTTTCGGACGACATGAAACAGCTCAGAACAACTCACTCGTGGGAAAAATCTGGAACCGGTAAAGAGAATGACGTAAAAAAACTTTCGCTCGACAAGATTCTGCCGGAGTTCACCAGGAGAATTCTTCAAAATCGGGTTCTCGCATCATCGGATGTGGAAAGTATCGAGACGGAATTTGCGCAGGAGAAGGAGTTCCTCCTCGCGAAGGGGATCAGATCACAGTTAACGATACCATTGCAGGTCGGTGGATCAGTCATCGGTGCGCTCACCTTCAACTCACACAGGAGGGGGAGAACGTGGTCAGATGAGCTCATACAGGAGTTGCGGTTGCTCGGCGAGATCTTCACCAATGCGTTGATTCGGAAAAGAGCCGACGAGAAGATCCGCTCATCTCTTCACGAGAAGGAGGTCCTCCTCAAGGAGATTCACCACCGGGTGAAGAACAACATGCAGATAATTTCAAGCCTGATGAGCCTTCAATCGAGACGTACCGAAGACGAGAAAATGAAGAATCTCTTCGATGAGAGCCAGTGCCGCATACGATCGATGGCCCTGGTTCACGAGCAGCTCTATCAGTCCGAGGATCTGGCAAAAATTGATTTTAAGTCATATGTTCGCAGCCTCACAAGTGAGTTATTTCAGCTGTATCTGAAAGATACCAAGCTGATACAACTCGTAATCGATGTTGAGAATATACAGCTCAGCGTCGACACCGCTATACCCTACGCGCTGATCATCAATGAGCTTGTCTCAAACTCGCTGAAATACGCATTCCCCGTAGGAGAAGAGGGCATCATAACGGTAGGGTTCTGCAATCATCACGATGATGGCTACACCCTCACCGTGAGCGATAACGGTATCGGCCTTCCGGAGGAATTGGAATTCATGAATACGGAATCCCTTGGCCTCCAGCTGGTGCGAATACTCGTAAAACAGTTGAAGGGAAACATCGCCGTTAATCGAGAACGGGGAACAGCATATACGATCCTTTCTCCCTCGCAAGAGTGATTACCGCTCCGTCTTCTTCCATGATACGCAAAAAGATCTGACCGTTTGAAAAAAATTTAAGATTCTCGCCTCCCTATTCGTATATACCTCAGAACGCCAGTTACAAAACACACAAGGAGCAAATAACATGCAGAACTATGCAACAGCAACGGTCGAAGGATTTGTCACGCACGAACCTGTTCTGAAAACAACCAAGAGCGGGAAGTCGGTGTGTTCCTTCTCCATTGCGATCAATCACTATTCACAACCCGATTCACCGCCAAAAGTATCGTATCTCGACATTGAGACCTGGGAAAAGTTTGCCGAGCACTGTTCGAACAACGTCACGAAGGGCAAGCGGGTCATGGTTATCGGAGAACTCCGGCAGGATCGGTGGGAAGGCACCGACGGGAGAATTCAGTCGAAGATTAAACTGGTCGGAAACCAGCTCCGTCTCCTGAGCTCAATGAATGCCATGAGTCAAAAAGAGCTCAAGGAGAATTGAACCGGAACGACCGGATAATCGAAGAAGCGCTCAGCGGAGGTGAGGGGCTTTCCGCTCTTCACCTCCGAACGGTTTTGTCGGCTGGCATGTTCCATAAACATCAAACGGAATTACACGAAAAGAACCAACAGATACTATTTCAAGCAAGAGGGCATCAACAGAAAGGGTTGTCCGGAATACCATGAAGACGCACCTGGAAAGAGCGGGAACCATTTTGTGGGAATCACTTCAGAGAGCTGCTCCTCAGTTGAGCGCCTTCAATCGACTTCAGACCTTTTCGCAGAGCATCTTTTTTGTCAGCGTCAACATGAGGATAGTCGTAGAGGTCTACGACTCAGAGCATCCAGCAGCGAGGAGCGGAACGCTCTGCGAGAAGCGATTCACCGAGAGGGGATATATCTTCTTGAAGTTCAGTAACAGAGAAATCTTCCACAGCATCGATTCAGTATTGGAGGTTATCATGAATTATTGTCTCTGTTCTCCGGCAATGGATACCTCAGACGAGCATGAAATGTCGAACAATTGACAATACAGCATATCGCTCCCTGCCCCACAACGTGCTGCTGTTGTTCTCCATCGGCTTCCACCTTCAGCACAGGCAGGATCTTTTACGAAGAGGCGTTCCCCCCTCCGGCAGAATCGTCTTCTTCCTGCTCCGAAGAGCGGTAGATTCACACCGAGGATGAAGGAATCGAAGTATCCATTTTGTAACTATTTTTATCAATAGTAAAGGAGAAAAAAATATCACCTCTGCGATACTAATAAGATATATTGTTATAAGAGGGAAATGACGACACTATGTATAGAGAACCGCTGCAGTGCAAGAGAGTGTGGAGAGAATCCATTGCACTCAGCGAGTAAAGGATGGAGGTAATTTGATATCATGGAAGAGATAACGGTGACATTCATCATCAGCTTATCCATTGTCACGATAGTTGCCTCATTCATTACGTCGCTTCTGTTCATTCACCTGTCAGATTACATACTGTGCGTTAAGGACATCTTTATCAGGCATCTGCTGAAAAACATTTAAGGAGCGCTCATCTCTTCGTTCTCCCGTAGCCGGCTGCATGCATACGTGCAAGCGGCGTTTCTCCTGCGCTGAACATAAATTTTTTCTGTTTCCTTTCTCGGTCGCTGAAAATCCCAGCAAAGCCAATCACCTTTGTGCAGTCCATCAAACCTGCATTATACAGCATATTTTCTTTGACATCATCCATAATACTTCCTACAATATAAATACTGTATTTCTTATACGCCCCTGCACCCGTGAGGCAGATACATGAATAAACCCCGCATTCTCATTGTCGAAGATGAACCCATCATCGGCATTGATCTGCAAAACACGCTCATCAGCCTCGGATACGATGTGCCTGCCGTTATCCCTTCCGCGGAAGAGGCTTTACGGAAAGTCACCGAGCGGAAGCCCGATCTGATACTGATGGACATTTTCCTCTCGGGAGAAATGGATGGAATTGAGGCGGCGAAAAGGATACAGGAGTCGTATGATATCCCGATCATCTATCTCACCGCGCATACCGAAGAGACGGCCTTCACCCGGGCGCGGGAGACGAGCCCCTACGGCTTCCTGGTGAAGCCGACCGGCAGGAGCGATCTCTATACCGCCGTCGAAACAGCGCTCAACAGGCATGCACTTGAAATCAGAATGCAGGAGAGCGAGAAGAAATACCGTGAGATGGTTGAGAACATAAACGATGTAATCTACACCCTCGACAGGGACGGCAATATCACCTACATCAGTCCCATCATCGAAAAGATAAGCCAGTACAGAGTCGATGAGCTCGTCGGCAGCAGCTTTTCTGAATTCATTCACCCCGATGATCTCAATGGAATAAGAGAAAGCTACCTGCGAACGATTGCCGGCACCGGGGAACCATCTGAGTATCGGATGCTCGATAAGGACGGCTCCGTACGATACGTTCGAACATCAAGCACCGTCATAATCCGGGGCGATACATTCACCGGAATAAACGGTATCATGACCGATATCACCGATAAGAGGAAAGCGGAAGAGGAATTGAATAGATCCCGGCGAATACTTGAATCCATTGCCCGGACCATTCCGAACATCCTCTACCGACTTGACGCCAGCGATACAATTGTATTTATCAATGATGCTGTAAAAGAGTACGGATACAATCCGGAAGAGGTAATCGGAAAAAATATAATGGAATTCGTTCATCCCGACGACAGGGAAAAGGCGAAACACCGGGTCAATGAGCGAAGAACGCGCGAACGGAGAACACATAATCTTGAAATTCGCCTCTTCTCAAAGAGAAAAATCGAAGCGGCTGCCGACGAACAGGTGGAGAGGGTATTCCTTGTCCACTGCGAGGGGCTGTACACCACAGAAGAACCCCGGCCCGAGACCTTCATGGGCTCACAGGGGATAGCCTACGACATCACGGATCAGAAACAAACAGAGGACGCACTCAGAGAGAGCGAGGAGAAGTACCGCCACATATTCGAGAATATACAGGATGTCTACTACGAAACCTCGCCTGACGGTATCATCCTCGAGCTGAGCCCCTCGATAGAGAGCTTTTCCCGGTTTCGGAGAGAGGAGCTCATCGGCAGATCGATGTATGAGATATATGTCGCTCCCGATGAGCGGGACATTCTCCAGCGGGCCAAGCTGAGCTCACCCACCGAAAGTGTACGCGACTACGTCATCCGTTTGAAAGATAAAAACGGAGCAGTGCGTTATGGCTCGATCAATTCAAAAATAATCCGGGATGAGCATGGAACCCCTCTCAAGAATGTCGGTTCTCTCCGCGACATCACCGAGCGGAGAAATATGGAGGAGGCGCTGCTGGAGAGCGAGCAGAAGTACCGCGAGCTCGTCGAGGACCTGAACGACGTCATCTACGCTGTGGATCTGGAGGGCACCATTACGTATATCAGCCCTGCGGTTCAATCGCTCTTCGGCTACACCCCCGAGGATCTCATCGGGAAAAACTTCCTCCCGTACGTACACGAAGAAGACAGAGATCGCATTGTCGAAGGGTTCATGCGCTCCCTGCAGAATATACATCAGCCGGCAGAGTACCGGATGATAACCAAATCGGGAGCAATACGCTGGTTTCGCGTTTTCGAGAGAACCATCCTCGATGGGGACAAACCGGTCGGAACCCGCGGCGTGCTTACCGATATCACCGAGAAGAAAAAGAAGGAGAAGGAGCTGCAGGAGAGCGAAGAGAAATATCGCCTGGTCAGTGAAAACATTCCCGTTGCGGTTTACTCCGCGCTGCCCGATGAGCATTCGACAAGCCTCTTCATATCCGGGAGAATAGATGATCTTACCGGCTACACCGCCGATCAATTTTTAACGAATCCCGAATTCTGGATTCAGGTTATTCATCCCGATGATAGAGCATCCGTGCTGGAAAAGCTCGAAGAACACCGTACCAGAAGAATTCCCCTTGACATCGAATACCGAATTGTCACCAGGGACAATGTAATAAAGTGGATCAAGGATAAAGCAACGCCGTTCATCGAAGATAACAGGATAGTGCGAATTGACGGTTTCATGGAAGATATAACCGAGAAGAAGCTGGCGGAGGATAGAATCAGAGAATCGCTCGCCGAGAAGGAGATACTCCTGAAAGAGGTCCATCACCGGGTCAAGAATAATTTCCAGATCATCATGAGCCTGTTGCAATTACAGACCCAGGGCGCTCCCGATGAGCACGTTATAGAGGCGCTCAGGGATTCTCAGAATCGCATCAGATCAATGGCACTTGTTCACGAGAAGCTCTATCAGTCGGAGGATTTTGCACGAATAAATTTCTCCGAATATATCAACATCATGACGAGAGAGCTGTATCAATCATATTCCTGCGATCCGAAGAGAATTCGATTACAGGTTACTCTGGCGGAGATTTTTCTCGAGATCAGCAAAGCAATCCCCTGCGGACTGATCATCAATGAGCTCATTTCGAACGCCATCAAGCACGCTTTCAACGACAATCGGAAAAAGGGCGAAATCACCCTCGGACTGAAAGAGAAGGGAAACAGCATCATGCTCACCATCTCCGATAACGGAAGAGGGATACCTGAAACCGTAAATATCGAAGAACCGAAAACACTTGGCCTCAAGCTCGTTACCACGCTCGTTAAAAATCAACTCAAGGGAGAGCTTGAGCTGAAACGAAAAGGAGGAACGGAATTCATTGTCCGGTTTGAAACCGTATCGTCCTGAAGAATCGATATAATCCAGGATTCCAATAACCGATAGAGAGAGGTTCGCATGAAAAAGCTCTTCTACAATCTCAGGCTTTTCGATGGCATCAATGATGAACTGCAGGACAAGATGGGAATTCTTGTCAACGGCGAGCGGATCGAAAGAATAGTGGAGGAAGCCGCCAGTGATCAATATCAGGACTACGAGCTTATCGACCTCAGGGGATTCACCCTCCTCCCCGGTCTCATCGATGCGCACATCCACATCACCGTGCCCTTTATAATGGAAGTCACTTCAAAAGGGCTCATGCAGGCTAACCGTCAGATCGGGATGAACTTCGAAAATTGCGTGAGATACGGCGTCACCACCGTGAGAGATATGGCAGCCTTTCCACGAAAAATAGAGCACTGGCGCGAAAAGATCAATAGTGGAAAGGCGATAGGACCGAGAATACTCACCGCAAAATCCTTTATCACGAGCAGGGATGGTGTTCCCGAGATGGCACCGACCCTGAATCCGATCGAGGCGCTCATCACCGGCGGGCAATTTGTCGAGCGGCTGAGCACGCCCGATGAGGTACGTCGGGCTGCACACCGTCTCGTTGACCAGAAGGCTGACTGGCTGAAAACGCAATACTCGGAGCACTCCTTTCTCTTTCACGGCAAGCTGAGCAACCTCACCGATGAGTGCTTTGCAGCGCTCATGAAGGCATCCAGAGAACGGGGGGTAAATGTTGCCATGCATCATACCGAAGCAGCGGGCTTTCGAAAGGGTTTGCAGTTTGCGGTAAACTCTCTGGAACACTGCTCAACCGATGAGCTCAGTGAGCAGGAGATTGAACAATTTGTTCAGAATGATATGTCAATTGTCCCTACCCTGAAGGTTCTCGGTGACAGCTTCGAGATTGAGGATATCCTCAACTGGCTGAATGGGGAGGGGAAAAAGAGCCTACTGTCAGAACCTCACCGTCAGTCAACAGCAGGTATTGAACTTCTCATGAAAAAGCCCTATCCGCCATCGGACTATATGGATAAGTTCTATCCCGACATCGATTTCTTCAAACGAGGCTATCCCGTCGCGCTGAAAAATGTTGAGCGGATAAAGAAGGCCGGCGGGAAAATTGGAGTCGGAACGGACACCTGCGGAACTGGAATGAGTTTCTTCGGATATTACTGGAAGGAGCTCTATCACCTTACGAAAGCCGGTTTCACCAACCGTGAAGCGCTCAAGGCTGCCACATCAGTCAATGCCGACCTCATCGGCATAAACGAGATTGGCAGCATACAGCCGGGCAAATACGCCGACTTCACCATCGTGGAGGGGAATCCCCTTGAGGACATCTCACAGTTAAAAAATGTCAGGATGGTGGTGAAGGATGGACAAATAGTTACTCGAAATATGCCATCTCCACACCCCGCTTCCTGAGCTCGGCGAGGAATGGCTCCGGATCCTCAATGAGCCGTTCGGCAGCATACACACCGCCGGGGAGTTTTTTGAATTTTCCCTGATGAAGCCATACCGCCGCCTGAAGGCACGGAGCAGAAGTTATGAATGCAATATGTCCGACATAGGTATAATAGACCTTCTTCTCCGCTCCCTCATGTCTCCCCCAGACCTCAATCCTTCCCACTGATTTATCAGGTGCTTTCTCACTCTGGAAGAGGGGGAGTATGGGCTTCACTATATTGAAGAGCCGCTGCCGTCGACGATGGGTTTTGGTCAGGCCGAGCCGCGCAAGGAAACGAACAACTTTAAGATCGAAAACCGGTGAGACACCGCCGTGTACGCTGACGTACTTGAGCCCCTTCAAGTTTCTCGGGAGGCTTACCGATTCTGCATGGCCGGTGTAGAAGACGGGAAGCCTGCCGATAGGCGGCGGAAAGTCGACAGTCTTCCTTCCCCCGCCGCAGGGGACATACTTCTCCTTGCCATCCCTCCATTGAAGGGTCTCACCTGAAAGGAGATGAAAGAGGTGCAGGAGATTTGCCGGACCCACCGCTTCATTCGACCCGGCTGCCCAGCTCACGGCAATACCCTCAGGCTCATCGATGCAGAGATACCCCTTCTTCGCAAGGATCTGCGTGAGGCCCGGAGAGTTCCCGAAACCGGTGAGTATCTTTACCCCTCTCTCCTTTGCCTTCGAATCGAGCTTCTCAACCTCAAGATACGCATCATAATCATCGGCAATGGAGATGTAGTGAACACCAGCTTCAATTGCCGCATCGGCCACAGGTCGCTCAAACCGGTAGAAGGGACCCGCGTAATTTATTATCACATCATTCCCTTTCATGATCTCTATCAGGGAATTCCGCTCATTGACATCAATCCTGGCTGCAGAAAACTTGCTGCCGTATTCCCTCGCCTTTTGATCGGCCTTCTCCCTGTCCAGGTCGGCGATAACGACCTTTTCAACGATCTGTTCACCCTTCATCAGTTCGAGCATGGTGACAGCCATGTCACCCGCTCCGCCCAGAAATAAAATTTTCATCACAATGCCCCCATAAAAATGTGCTGTAGTAATAAAGCTACAGTGAGAGTAATTGCTCCATTTCATACGTCCTTTACATAAGGCATTGAAGCGAAATAATCACTCCACGAATAGAAATGGTTCAGGAAATCTCAACATCCTCAAAGACCCTGCTGAAACTATCACACCCATTAATGGTGCTTGGGCAGGTATCTGAATATACAATCTCTTTCAGGCAACGGGTGATGCCGGTAAAACATCAGCACCGTAATCACTCATCACCGATAAGAGTACCATCAATGTTTCTGAAAGTCAAGAAGTAATCACCGGGTTCTGCAGGGGGCTGATATCACCGTCTGTAGGACAAACACCGACAAAAAAATAGGAATATCATCCATGCAATTTTTACATACTATCATTGACGTTTTGTACATTAATACCTATAATTGTAATACTATCACCGTTATGACAAGTTCGCAACTCATTCCCCGGTGAACAGGTTCTATCCATGGGAACAAAAAAAATACTTCTCGTTGAAGATGAGCCCGTTATCGGATTGGACATTAAGAAAACGCTCCTGGATTTAGGATATGAGGTGCCCGATATCATCTTATCCGGAGAGGAGGCGCTCAGAGATATCGAGGATCTCAATCCTGATCTGATACTCATGGATATCAGGCTCTCAGGTGCAATGGACGGCATCGAAACCGTCAAGCAGATCCAGCAGAAATTCGATAAACCGATTATCTACCTCTCCGCACACACAGAGCACGAAACCTTTGAACGGGCACGGGAGACGAAACCCTACGGATACCTGATGAAGCCAATCGGACAGAACGATCTCTATTCGGCAATCGAAACAGCCCTCCATCGCCACGATCTCGAGGCAAAGATAATGGAATCGGAGCAGAAGTACCACAACATTTTCGATAATGCCGGCGACATGATTATTGTTCACGATTTTAAAGGCATCATTCTCGATGTCAACGGGGTTGCCTCAGAACGCCTCGGTTACAGCAAAGACGAGCTTCTCGCCATGACTCCTCAGGATATCGATTCGCAGGAATCCGCCGCTCTCGTCCGGCAGAGAATTGATCAGATACAGAAAACGGGAAAAGTGTTTTTCGAAACAACCCATATCGCAAAAAACGGCACCAGAATTCCCACCGAGGTGAGCAGCAAAGTTATCGAGTTCGATGGAAAGAAAGCTATACTCAGCATTGCCCGGGATATCACTGAACGGAAAAACGCACAGGCGACGCTTGAAAAGAGCGAGGATCTGCTCAACAGCATCTTGAGAGCTTCAGCGGTCGGAATTGCCCATGCACAGGACAGGAAGATCATCTGGGCAAATGAAATGATGGAGAAGCTCTTCGGATTCACCAGTAAAGATCAATATATGGGAGCGGATACCCGAATACTGTACGTAAGCGATGAGGAATATCTTCGGGTTGGCAGGCTCGTCTACCAATCCCCACCCGGTGTTCTCTTCGAAACCGATTCCCGATTCAGGCGCTCGGACGGAACCGAATGGGACGGACATGTCATGATTAACATCATGGATCCCGCAGATCCGAAAAAGGGAATTATTGTAAACATTCTGGACATCACCGATTGGAAGCAGGCGGAAGAGGCATTACGGGAGAGTGAGGATCTGCTCAACAGGTCGCAGGCAATTTCCCATGTCGGCAGCTGGGAGCTGGATCTGGAAATTAACCGGTTGAAATGGTCAGACGAGGTGTACCGTATTTTCGGCATACGCCCTCAGGAATTTGACGCCACCTACGAGGCGTTCCTCGATACCGTGCACCCGGAGGATCGCCAGGCGGTGGATGCCACATACTTCGAGTCGATGCAGGAGGGTCGCAACAGCTATGAGATCGAGCACCGCATTATCCGACAGGACAATGGCGATGTTCGTACGGTCCACGAAAAGTGCGAGCATATAAAAGACGCATCGGGACGAATCGTCCGTTCAATCGGCATGGTGCAGGATATCACCGAGCGAAAAGCGGCGGAAAGACAGATTGAAGCATCTCTCAGAGAAAAGGAAACGCTGCTCAAGGAGATTCATCACCGGGTCAAGAATAACTTCCAGATTATCACGAGCCTCCTCTCCCTGCAGGAACGAACCATTGAGAATGAGGAGTTGCGTTTGCTCCTTCGCGAGCCGAAAAACCGCATACGGGCAATGTCCCTCATTCACGATCGTCTCTATCATTCAGATGATCTCTCCAGAATCGACTTCGCCGACTATCTCAGAGGCATCACCCGGGAGATATTCAACACCTATTACCGCGATTCCAACAGGGTAAAGCTGAAAATAGACGCTGACAGAATATATCTCGATATTCAGCATGCAATCCCCTGCGGGCTCATCGTCAATGAGCTGGTCTCGAACTCTATTAAATACGCTTTCCCTCCTGACGAGAAAAAGAAGGGGACGATTGTGGTTAGTATGCATGAAGCGAAAGGAGCATGTGAGCTCCTCGTGAGCGATAACGGAATCGGCATTCCCGAAAATATTGATATCGACAATACCCGGACACTGGGCCTGCGGCTGGTACATATGCTGGTGAAAAATCAGCTTAAAGGCACGTATGAATTAAGCCGAAAAACGGGGACAGAATATACCATTCACTTCAATAAGGGGACTTTTTAAAACTGTTATGATGTCCCCCTGGCCAGCTTTTTCCGCACACCCTGTGCACGCTGACATGAAACCATGTACTATATCCCCGGTACTACATGCCAATCCTTTCTTCTGCCAATCATCTTCCCGTGATAGCAGCACAGCAGCCGTGTAGCGAGATATCCGATGCACAGATTACAGCGTACGCATCGAGAACCTTCTCTGTTTCCCGCGATACGCCTCTTCGTCGCTCGATTATTGTCAGCGGGGCTGTGCACAAAGACATTTCACCCTGCTCAACGCCGTCATTACGTCTCACGACACCCGGTATGCAAATGATAATAGATGGCCAGCCATGTCCGGTCAAGATGTAATGGAACCCCTCTTTTCTCTTGACTTCTCATCCGGTTCCATTAGCATATCTCATCATGAAAAAGACAGCATATATCATCATCGCCCTCTGCCTCGCTATAGTGATTTTCGCTGCAATCTATCTGAGCAGAACGGTCAATACGGTCAGCCTCACTATTGAAGGTTTCACGCCCATCAGGGATTCATCCCTTGCGAAGAAATTCACACCGGTCTTTATCTCAAACAGTGAGTTCGGCATGCCGCGGGAGATCCTCTACCGGGCAAGCGTTGATGAACAGGGTCATACTTATATCGCCTATCACCCTGTCTGGGACTATGAGCGGAACAGTACCCCGGGTCTCGTTCCCTTTCTCAGCCGCATTCTCTATACCGGCGGACTGCACATACAGCGGATCATGTTCGGGGAGGCGGATATCGAGGTGGTGGGGATAAAACTGAATAGCCGGAAGAGTATCATGGAGATTCGATACGAACGGCCGAAGAGCTACGATCCGCAGAATTTCGTTGTTGCACACGAACCGGTCGTATTAACGGGAAGCTTTCAGCCGCCACTCATGTTCAGGGTGGTCTCCTGGAACCACCTCTTCGAGTTCATCCCCGCCGGGAAACGCTCCGAGGACGAAACGGCTCACGCCCTTCAGCTTGAGCCCGAATATTTCACCGGGGAGCTCTGGGAGAAATATACCATGGTCAAGGTTCATGAAACCAGACTAAGAAAATGCCGCGCTCACTTCCCCTGGGAGCGGGAATATATCGAGTAGAGTGGATTCTTCCTATTCCGGCGCCGAGCGAACCGCTTTATTAAGAGCATCCTGAACGGCGCCGGTGATAACCCGGGAGGATACCGTTGCACCGGTTACCGCGTCAACAGCAGTTGACTGTGCCTTTAGTATTCTCTGCACAATCTCATCGGCACGGTACTTCTTATCGGGACCGTGCTTGTGCTTGATAACGCGAATGTGTGCGATCCTCCCCTTCTCGATAGTGACCTCGACCTCTGCCACATTCCTCCAGTCGAGATTCGCCCTGCCGATGTATTTCCCATCCTTCAGTATGCCGGCAACGACCGGGCCCTTTTTCAGCTCGAGATTTGCCGAAGTACAGGCGATAAGAGCAGTGCCCGCAATGAGGACTAATAAAGCGCCACGGAAACACCTGATAATCCGTATCACTGTCTTATTTACTATCACCATGCGCCATCCTCCCGTCGAAATCTGAGAACTCCCCCGCGAGAGTTCACACTCTGCCAGATTTGTTGAAAAAGTCAAGCCCTTACCAGGCCGAGAGGGAATCGCCGGCTTCTTCGACTTTTCGGGCGGGCCGGAGAGTGACGGTAATCCCTGTCATGATTATGAGAGCGCCGACAACCTTTGCCACGGTGAGCCGCTCGCCCAGGATCACCGTGGCGAGCAGCGTCGAGCCAACCGGCTCCCCCAGTATCACGACCGCGACCACCGTTGCCGAGAGAAATCCCAGTGCCCAGTTGAAGGCGGTGTGTCCGATAAGCTGTGGTACAACGGCGAGCGCCGCAAAGAGGAGGTACTGCTCACCGCTGTAGCCGCTCAATGGCAACCCGAGGATAACGCCTATCAGAAGGGCGATAACGGCAGCCATGGAGTACACCGGCACGATATACTCCAGTACAGGAATCAGGGACCGAATCCGCCGACCGGCGAGAAGGTAGCCGGTCGCCATGAATGCACCGAGCAGCGCGAGAAGATCGCCGAAGAGAGCGCGCGGTGAGATGGTAAAATCGCCCCAACCGATAACGATACCACCCGCAACCGTCAAAATAATACCGATAAGGGCATTTCTCCCCGGCCGCTCTCCGAGGAAGAAGGAGAAGAGGCCAACCCAGACAGGATTCGTACAAACGATAACCACCGAACTCGCCACCGATGTATAGAAGAGTGACGCAATCCACGCAATAAAGTGAAGGCTGAGAAAGAGGCTTGCCATGATGAGCTTTCTCGAGTGAATGACCATTACCTCGACCAGTCTCCTTCTGAGCAGGACAGCACCCAGTGGGAGCACAAGAGCCGAGGCGATGAGGAGCCGCCATACGGTAATTATCACCGGGTGAACGTCACCGATAAGTTTAATAAAGATGGCGGCACAGGATACAGCGATAATACCGACTGTGAGAACGAGAGCGGTCATGGTTATCAGCAAAATCTGCGTTTACGCTTCTTCTCTTCAGTACTTTCAGAACATCGCGGAAAAGATATCTCATTACCGCTTGAACATTCCGGGAAAATCGGTGAAGCGGTGCCCGCTCCCCCTGCTCTTCAGCAGCTCGGATTCTCTCATGAATTGAACATAGCGATTTTTGAGCTCATAGAAGCCGTGCCACCACGCATAATCCGGAGCCATCATGGCAGCTCCCATTCGGGCTCTCCTCCCCTCGTGATGCCAGAGCTCATAGAATTCCCATTCGAGCTTCTCGTCAAAATAATGACTATCCGAGAGCAGCCCCCTCCGGTACAGATCCGACATCACCTTCGCAACGGGCTTGTAGTAGTTCTCATTGTAATTCTGCACGACTTCATCGAGATTCGTAAAATGCGCGTTGGTCCACCCATCCGCATGGCACTGCTGGCACACCCGTTTCATCTTCCCCCGCTCTTTCTGCCAGTCGGTCTTGGCGGGAAAGGGCTTGAAATCAGCGGGCCGCACGGTGAGGGGCGCCTGCGTTTCCCACGACAGGCGCTCCGTTACATCATGGGTTTTGGGAACCTTGACCGCTTCGGACATGTGGCAGCTCGAGCAGGTGGGCGCACGGTAGTCCCTCCCCGCTTTCCACTTCCTGTCGTCAGGGGACCAGTTCCAGGAATCCCCCTCGGCAGCATAAATGGTACCGTGCTTTGACTCGCGATATATCTCTATCTGAGGGTGATCGGGACCGAGATGGCATTGATCGCAGGCCTCCGGTTTTCTCGCCTCAACCACGGAAAAGCGATGCCTCGTATGACAGCTGCTGCAACTCCCCAGGCTCCCGTCCGGATTCTTCCTCCCGACCCCGACATTGGGCCAGGTCCCGGCAAGCGGTCGGCCTTCTCGAACCACCACTTCGCTTCCGTGACAGGTGAAACAGCCGGTCGAGCGCTCGGTACTATTGTTCATGCCGTGCTGCAGCCACTTGTCGATCTTCCAGATAATGGCAAGGGTATTGGCGTGCTTGCTCCGCGCGTACTCATTGAATTCCTTTGCATGGCAGCCGGCACAACGCTTCGAGCTCACCACAATGGATATCGGAACACGGTGCTGTTTCAGATGAGCTTTGCTGATGAGCTTCTCGGGAAGACCAGTTGCGTGATGACAATCCATGCAGTCGGTTCCCACCATGGAATGAACGCTCCGCTCCCAGTCATTCACAATACCCGGATTCAAAGTTCGGTGGCAATCAAGGCAGGTACTCCCTGCCACGGGATCGTTGCTCTCCAGCGAATAGAGGGGAAATCCCCACCGCCAGAGGGCAACACAGAGAAATATCAGAGAAATGATTACTAAATTCCCGTAAGCGAGGGTGATAAAGATCTTCCTGACAGTACTCATTGTGCTGCTCTTCTCTCCGACCAGATCACCGATATACTTCACCCGTTCCAACACCTCTGAACCGTGCGGTGCTCCCTTCAACGCATCCGTGAGATCGGTCCCCGCACTATGCTTGCCGAAATGTCTTCCCTCCTTCCACTTCTTGCTCTTGGAGACATCGTATATTTTACTCTCAAAAACGATATATGCCGGCTTTCCGGAGCTCCCATCAAAGCTGCTCAGGTTTCCGGCGCTCACTCCGCTTTCGCTCTCTCCCTCGACAGATTCCCGGTACTCCTTTCGCATTCTCCGATGAATCACCGTTATTGCGGCTATCGCTGAAAGGAGCATGAGGGTAAAGAGGAGGATCTTGATGAAGAGGAGAATGCCAAAGGTGCTCTCGAAGAATCCCGATACACTCTCAAGGCGAGTTCCGGTGAGATAGATGCCGGTAATGATGAGCGTAATAAGACATGTCATCCCCAGTATTCGCTCATTCCGGGGGATTCCACTTGTAAGCTGCGATGCTCCGACGAAAATATGAATGTAAAATATCGCACCGATGAGAAGAGCCGCGGCGATGAGATGCAGATAGCCAAAAATGAGATTGACCAAACGCTCGCCACCTGTCTGAAGGGACTCCCCCTCCTCCAGAAGTCTTTCGGGAATGGGATACCGGTATCCGTTCCGTATATAGGCAAAACCAACCGTGTTGAGAGGTCCGCCGTTATTATCCGAATGGCACAAGGTACATCCCTTCCCCACCCTTTCAGCATACTCAGGGCGCGCATGCACAACTGACGGAACAGCGACGAGAAGTAAAACGAAAATGAGCAGGTATTTCGTTGTTATCGATCTCATGGCTTTACCCAATAATTAAATTTATCTCCTGAAAAAATACAACGAGGATACGCACAAACAGGATAAAACAGACAGGATTGACATGGAAACCCCCGACGATATGTCGGTGTGCATTGAACTGCTTTTCTTTCAATATACTATCGAAAGCAAAAAGTCAAGAGAAATTGATTGGGTTTATATACGGGTGTGATGCAGGAGGCTAAATTATTGACAATGGCTCAATTACACCATATGTTATAAGAAGCGAAAGAAAAAAAGCATCACTTCTCAATTCACATCATTACGCATACATTTTCACTATCAAGGAGGTCGCACATATGAAATACTGGTTTGAGGATCAAGCACTACAAAATCTCATACCCCTCGCCACAGCAAGCGCCGTGAAGGGTATCGGCAATTTTTTTGCCACACCGCTTATTGCTATGGGGCCCAATGTCTTCCCCGACGGCATCGCCATCGGGCCGACAATTCTGGATTTCATATCAAACATGTGTCCGAAGAAGCGAGCCTTTATCGTCACCGATGAATTCGCCGATCGATTCGTTCCGCGGGTGAGAAAACCCTTCGAGATAGCTGGCTTTACGCTGGATGTCTGGAACAAAGTCAGACCCGAGGTCCCCATGGAGGATGTGAAGGACTGTGCTGCGGCCATGAGCGCCTTCGAGCCGGATCTGATCATCGCACTCGGCGGCGGATCAGCCATGGACTGCGCCAAAGTGTCCTGGATCGTTTACGAGAGACCGGACAAGGCCGACTTCGCCCTGATATCGCCCCTGGAGGTGCTGGGGCTGAGAAAGAAGGCATTGCTGGCCGCCATTCCCACCACGAGCGGCACCGGTTCCGAATGCACCTTCGCCGCGGTGGTGCACGATTCAGAAGCCCATCGAAAAATACCGCTGGCACAAGCCGAATTGAAACCGGATTTTGCAATTCTGATTCCCGAACTAACCGCTACCATGCCGCCCGAGCTCACCGTCGGGACCGGCCTGGATGTTCTCTCTCATGCCATGGACGCGGTGATGTCACCAACCGCCAACGAGATCACCGATGCGCTCAGTCTCGGGGCGATTAAGCTGGTATTCAAGTATCTTCCCCGGGCATATCGGAACGGGAAGGATCGCGAGGCGCGCTATCGCATGCTCCTGGCCTCGAGCATGGCGGGCATGGGTTTCGGAAACAGCGGCGCTGCACTGACCCATAGCTTTGGCCACCTCATGGGAGCAACCTTTCACATCCATCACGGTCTGGCCGTCGGATTCTTCATACCCTTCGTATTCCAGTTTTATAAAAAAATTTCGGATAAGTACCTCGAGATCTGCGATGCGCTCAAGATACCGGGTAAAAATGACGATGAGCGGTTCGACAATCTCATCAAGAAGGTAAGGGACTTTTTCAGGGAGCTGAACGTCCCTTTGAGCGTTAAGGAGATGGGTATCGCAAGGGATGAATTTGAAAAGAAGGTACCGGAGATGGCAGCCTTTGCCATGGAGGATATCGATACCATCTTCAGCCCCCGACCGATCATAGTGGCTGAGTTCGAGAAAACATTCCGATATGCCTATGACGGCAAAGACATCGATTTCTAAGGAGGGATGATATGAAAGGATATCACGGACGCTTTCTCAGGGTCGACCTGAACGAACAGAAATTGGAAGATATGCCTCTCAACGAGGACGATGCGAAAAAATTCATCGGTGGAACAACACTCGCCGCAAAATTAATATACAATCACGTTAAACCTGGCATGGATCCGATGAATCCCGAGAATCCGCTGGTTTTCGCCATCGGCCCCTTTACCGCCACCTCGATTCCCATGGTGAGCCGGTATACCGTCAGCGGCATCTCCCCCCTCTCAGGCTGGTGGGGTGAGGCAACCAGCGGCGGAAAATTCCCCTTCAGATTGAAGGGCTCCGGATATGATGGCATCTTTATAACCGGAAAGGCGAAAAAGCCGGTCTATCTCTTCCTTAACGAGGGGAAAGCCGAGATTCGGGACGCTGAAAAGCTCTGGGGGAAAGACAGCTATGAAACACAGGCGGAGATAAAGAGTCAGCTGGGGGACAAGGTCAGCATTGCCTGCATCGGCCAGGCAGGAGAAAACGGCGTACGATACGCCAGCATTATGAACGACGAAGGACGTGCTGCCGGCCGATGTGGCCTCGGTGCGCTCATGGGTTCGAAGAATCTGAAGGCTGTCGCCGCCGCCGGCAACATGAAGACTGAGCTGGCAAATGAGGAGCGAATGAAAGAGCTCGCGAAAGAAGTGATGGGATTAATCGATTTCAACATCGCCTCGGTTCTCTTCCGGGAGTACGGCACTCAGATGTATATGGATATGGGGATGACGCTCGCTGACGTGCCGGCAAAGTACTTCCAGAAGAGCATCTTTCCGGCACAGAAGGTAAGCGGTCAGGCATTGCGCACGAACTACGCCGTGGAGAACTACTCCTGCCTCGGCTGCCCCATCGGATGCGGTAGAACAATTAAGGATTTCAGCGAGGATATCGAATCGGTGGACGGGCCAGAATACGAGACCGTTG
>CAZZCF010000071.1:0-20060 GCA_964652955.1 uncultured Leptospirales bacterium | reverse complement strand
TGACAGTATTTCAGGATGCCTATGGTAATATCCAATGTATAATAGATATTCTCTGCGTCCTTTGCTATCCTCTCTTTGATTTCCCGTATCTCTTCATCTTTGGGCTTTCTATTTTCTTTCTCCGCCTTCTCATTCAGTGTCGCCAGTTCACCCATCAACCTGTTTTTTTCATACGAATCCCGATATTCTGAAATCTTCTCAATAAGATCTGCTGCATCTCTCAGCGGATCGGTTGAAAGTGTGATATCATTCTCCAGTGAAAAAACAAAGATATTGGCCACATTCATTACCGATCTGAAGATGCCATCAAGGTTATTAACATCCGGATCCGCTGCATGATCCCATGCCTTCCGGAAGTACTGAAATGCATCTCTGTAGTGATGTAACTTGAAGTTGCAGTATCCGATGTTATTCAGTGTCCTGATAATCCCCTCATGGTTGACCTCGTAGTCTCTTTCACTGAGCAGCTCAAGTTTCTTCTCAAGATAGGATATTGCTTTCGTATAGTTGCCCGCATCATAAAAGATGCTCTCCTGAAGTGAGATATTGAGCAGCTTTTTATTATACGTATCCAGCTCATAGTATATCTTGTTTTCCCCGATCACTGCAGCATCGGGACCCAGATTCCAGACAGGTATCGGAATAAAACCCAATAACTTCAATTGAACCGGATACTTTCTCTCAACGTCCTCATACTCGCGTAATGCTCTCCTCGCTCTGTCGAGATACAGAAGTGCTCTCTCAACCTCACCGAGTTCCTTATAGCAATAGGCTATCTCCTGGAGGTATCGCGCCCTGTCGATTGTAATCCGATAGGTATTCGAAAACTCGAGTATTCTGTTATACCAGTTTATCGCCTCTCGATACCGTTTCTGTACTCTATTGAAGAGCGCAAAGTATCGATACAGATAGTAGAACTGATACCGGTACCTCTTTATATTTTTATCAGATGCGACTGTCTGATAAATGAACAGCGTCCGGTTCATCTCATCACGAGCCTTCTCATATTCACTATTCTGCCAGTAGCAATAGCCGAAATGGAAGTGGAACAGTGCTTCCTCAATATGCGAATCAAATCTCCTTTTAAACTGTTGTGCACGCTCATAGTTAAACAGCGCACGGGGGTAATTGTTGAGCAGAAAATAGGTATTTGCAATATTGAGATAGAGATTTCCCTCAGATCCTGGATTCCTCGTCTCATCATTTGCTGAGAGTGCTCGCTCGTACAGTGGAATATTCGCCTCCCAGAGATGTCGGGGGAAGTATTCACCTATCTTTCTTTCATTCCTGCCACCGTTTTCCTTCAAATCCTCATTCCTCATAAGATCCACATACTGATAGATCCATCCCTTGAGGAGATACGGATCGATAAAAGTATCATCGATAAAGAGCGCCCAGTCTATCTGCTCAATTGACATACTAAAATAATTCAAAACCTCAGTTATATCCCCGCCTGAGAGTGGAGACTCTTCATCAGTATAATTGAGCGCCATTTTTGCATAAAGATATCCGAGGCCATATATGTGAGCTTTCTCGAAGGATAAACGGGCAATGGCCATTCTTGCCATATATTTCTTTATAAGCTGCTCTAGACCTTCGTTTCTATTCCCCTTCGATGCCGCAAATGCGTCAATATACAGTATATGCGACCGTGAGCCATATTCGCCGTAGATATCTTCAAATCTCTTAATGGCGTAGAGATAGGTAACCAGATCAACGTATTTCTTATAGAGATGTACCGCCGTGTTGTAATCACCAGCCTGTTCCGATCTTTTCCCATACTCCTCGTAATAGTCGATTAGCTTTTTTGATATCTCCCTTACATCCTTCTGCTTCCACCGGTGAACATACCCGTTTGCCGCATGAGAATAATATTTTTCCATCTCACTGAGCCTCTTCTCACTTTCGGCAATACGACCCAGCAAAACATTAGATTTGTAAAATATCAGATCTGATTTTCGAACAACTTTCAGCGATTGAGCTAAATGCTCTTTTGCGCTCCTGGTATCACCTCGCTCATAATAGGATTTTCCAATAATATATTGTAAGAGGCCGGGAAGATGTTTGTTCTCACTGTACTTCTTTAACATCTTCCGAGAAATTGAAATTCTCTTCTTTATATCACGCTCTGCATCGAATACTTTAATGAGGTTAATAATAGTATCATTTATCTGATAAACATAGCGAGTCTCAAGAACCTTTAAATAGAAAGGGGTAATTGATTCCTCCAGTTTACGATACGTGAGTAAACCCATTTTATAATTAACAAAAACCGATCTTCTATATTTTGGATATTCTCTCAGTAATTCTTGAAAGACCTCACGTGCCAGGTGATCGTTTCCCTGTCTCTGATACTCATCACCGAGGTCCTCCATCATATACGGAATAAATCCTTCTTGAGCTTTCTCTGACTTCATCTGATCGAGAGCAGCTCGAAATATACCGTCTCCAGCTTTCCCTGAAAATAGTACCTTTAAATAGTCCGCGGCAACATTCCGGTAGTCGGTCTTCTCGGCGGATAAGGATGAAAGGAGACGCTGAATATCCCGGGCCTCCTTGGCATAGCCGAACTCATAGTACAATTTTGCCGCCTCGATAAGCCCCTTCGATACGAATATAATCGACTCACTGCTCTTGCTCGCTCCAAAAAAGTGGTATACCCGCTCAAGACAGAGTACATATCTTTCAATATCATCATATTCATTTATATACCGTTCTGCCAGATCATACTGACGTTGTGCATTTTCCCTCTTCGGGATGATGCCATACTCCGGTGCTACATTGATGTTGATGTTTTCGCCAATCTGATCTGAGTAAACAACAACTCCCCGGTAGCCTACATCAGGTGCCGCAAAGAGGGGTGACCATCGGGGAGTAAAAGACGACTGTGAATAGAGGGTAAGAGGATACTCGAGCCCGGTCTTGAGATTCCTGTAAAATAAAACCGAATTGTCCTTCAACTCGAGTTTTCCATTGGCATTCGTATCCCTGTCGATAAGCGTGTATATTATCTCATGATTATTCCCCATAAACGTCGGGTACAGTTCAATGCTTTTACTGTTCGTCAGCCGACGTTCGCGGCCGCTCTTTAGATTCACTACATAAACTTCACCATTTTGACCAGTATCACGATACGATATAAAGATGATCTGTTCCCCGTCTTCCGAAAAGCGGGGATACATCCCCCCCTTTTCGGTCACTCTCCGGAGCTTCTTCCCGTTTCTATCCATGATCCATATATTTTCGGTTCCACCCCTGGCAGAGGAGAAGGCAATCCATTGCCCATCAGGCGACCAGCACGGCGAATCGTCTTTTATTATCTTCACCGTTTTCGTCACCGGATCCTGATACAGTGTGACATTGACAGCTTCCTCATCCAGCGAAGGGAGCTCTAGGACTGATTCTTCTGCCTTTTCTATCAAACGATCCGGTTTTATTTTTACCACATATACATCGCCCTCTGGATCCTCCCGTTGTGAGACAAAAGCGAGATAATCACCATCAGGTGAAATGGCTGGTGAGGTATCTTTTGATGGATGCTGTGTAATGCGAACAGTCGTTATATCATCCAGAGCTCTCAGGTATATGTCGAAATTACCCTGCGCTCTATCAGAGGAATAGAAAAAGAACATTCCATCCCTGCTGAGTTCACCGTCCATCTCAATCGATTTCTCAATAGTAAGCGGTACGACCTTGCCGACTTTAATGCGATATTCATCTCTTACAATTTTCCCATAATCAAAAGGCTTCTCCCCACCCTTCCCTTTCCGATCACATGCCAGCTGTGTGAAAAGAGAAACAGATATGATTGAACAGATAATAATCAGATATTTCCTATTAGTAGATCCCATTTTTTATCACCTGTGCCGAATTATAAAAATGAGCGGGGAATACATCATATAAACGGACTTACAAATTTCTCTTGTATATGGATGAATACTAACTCGTCAGATTCAAATATCCAAATAGCGCGCTGTTCCATTACTCCTTTCTGGTCCAATTCCCACTTTCATTCTGTATCCAATCATTCTTTTGAGCCAGCTCCCGCTGCTCCTGCGCAAACTTCATTCCAAAAGAGCGAATCGTCTCATTATCGGGATCTTCAACACCGGATCGAATAAGCGATCGCTTGAAAATGGTCATCCTCGCCTTATTTTCCTCTTTAATAACCCTGAACAGAAGCTCCTTCAAATCCCTGTCCCGATCATATTTGGGAGTTGATCGGTACTGAACATATCCGGTATTCATTTCACCGATTGCACCCTCATCTTTGTAGTCCCGAATCTTATCCATATGGTATTCTCTGATCTTCATCGCGGTATAGAGAATTCGGTCTCCGCCGATGACTACCGTATATCCCTTCCGCTGTATATTCGTCTTGACCGAGGATAGTATCCAAGCATCCTTCTCGAGCTCCCGATACTCTCCAACTATCTGCCGCTCTATGACCGTCTTCTCGCCGGTAATATTGATAACCGGTGGTGCAATAGTACACGAAACTATAATGAATGAAAATACAGACGAGATCGGGAATAACACTGAACGATTCATCTCTTATTCTCCTCTGGTTACCTTTCT
The DNA here is from genome assembly GCA_964652955.1 of uncultured Leptospirales bacterium. Classification (GTDB taxonomy): domain Bacteria; phylum Spirochaetota; class UBA4802; order UBA4802; family JAKQUI01; genus CAZZCF01. The sequence continues at coordinate 15,482 of CAZZCF010000071.1, read as the reverse complement.
CAGATACTCCTGAATTGGCATTCTCTCAAACTTAATCTGATTATTTTCAACCTTGACACCCGTCACATAGCTCACCGTTTTGCGTTCAAAGCTCACCGTTGTGTAAACAAGCCCCTTGTCGAGATTAAAGTTGAAACCCTTTGGTATCATAAAATTATCGACAATCGGCTGAACCATACCCAGCTTCGACTCCCCCTTCTCTTCGCTCAGACCCTTCATGAGTCTGTTTGCGAATTCTTCTCCTATCTTGTAAATATTGATATATCCCTTTACACTCAGCTCCTTTTTAATGTTGACCCCTCTTCCTGAAAAGTTCGCATTGAGGGAAAGCTCAGCTTCTCTCGTCTTCTTCGCCGGATCAGGCTCATCGAGCTTTGCAATATCAATGTTCGTAACGTCAAGGATAAGCCTGAATTCCATATTATCATCTTTCATATCGGCGAGATTAAAGAGTATATCCCGTCCGTAAAGGGCCCCATCCAGTACATACGCCTTGAGCTTGACAATCTCGAAGGTATTATCTCTGAAGAACATAGTCGCGCTGAAGTCCTTCATGAATTCAAACTGTATATCCCGCGCGGGGTGCTTCGATTTAATAGAGCGAATAGTAAAGTTCTCCTGCTCCCTGAAGTTTTCGTTTATTATAATCTGACTCTTATCAACCGCTATCCGGGATTCCCCACGATAGCGGGGAGTAAAATAATATTCAAAGGGAAATGACAGATTGACATCCTCAACAGACAGCTTCGACTCATCATTGCGAACCAGGAATTTATCAATTTTTATTGATCCAAAAGCCCTCCCGTCCTTCAGATCCCCTTTCACAGCCGCATTGAGCTTAAAGCTTCCTCTTGCCTTCCAGGGATGGTAAACAGTCTTCAGTGCTGGTGAATTCAATGAAACAGTGAGCTTCAAGTCCATATCCGATACCGGCGGCTTTTTCAGATCAACGACCCCCTCCGTAGCGATCGCGAGTCCTTTGGATCTGCTCCCCAGTGAAAATCTTCTCAGCGTAATTCTCTTCCGTGCATTATCCTGAACAACGGAGACGCCCAGCTTCAGATCATTCAAGTCGTAATCGGGAACTCTTATCTGCATGTTTAAAACCGCGTCGATTATCGCCTTCCCCATTGCAAAGGCGAGACTGAGGTTCATATCGAGTGGCTTTTTCAGAGGAATTCCCGAAACGGCTTTTCTGAAACCTTTCGGAAGCATCGTGATAAGCGGATCTCTCACAAATCTGAACTGTGATATCCGTACATTCCCCTTCAGTGACGGTTTGAGATACACATTACCATTCATGGCGAGGTTGAGAACGCTCCTCTTTTGAGAAGGATTAAAAAAGTTAAACTTGAGAGCATTTATCTCTACCTGCTGAAAACTATTGTAGGCGGAAACATCAAGTTCGAGAGAGAGTCCATTATCGCCAGACTTATCCTTTCTCAACGAATAGAAGAGATGAGGGAGTTGAATCCGTGAGAGAATCTTCATATTCTCCCCTCGCTTCAGAACCGAATACCAGAATGAAAGCGCAGGTATGTTTGCTTCTGCAGATGGGTTCCTGAATAAAATCCTCTTCAAACTGATTGTTCCATCGATATCGATATCATCAGGGTTTCCCTGTATCGTCAGCGGGAGGAGAGATATAGTGCCTGCAAATTTCGTTTTGCGATCACCGGTGAGACTGAGAAAATAGGGATAGAGATCATCCAGCACAATCTCACTCTCGGTCATTCTCAGATATATATCCGGCTTCTTCGTAACTTCTTTCACCATGCCGCTTAAAGAGAGCCACTTCTTCCCGCGAAAGCTAATGCCAAGATGATCAAGCTTTACATAGTCCTCAATAGGATGATAAAATATATTATACGAAATCATGAAATTCAACGGTGCGAGATGTGAGCGCTTGAACCGAACCGGCGTCTTGTATGTGCCAAACTTGAAGTGGCTGGCAAATTCCGGTTTCTCCTTCACCCTGTTGAAGTTGAGCTTCCAGGTCAGAATCAACGGAGGTCTGACCTCCGCATCCCTCGAATAGAATGAAACATCCATCTCCTCTTGAGGATTGAGTTCAATCTTCATCCGCTCGAGTATATTCACCGCTTCAATCGATTTCGGAATAGTTTTAAAGGGGGGTACCCAAATATCACAATTCAGGCTGAGACCCTTGACTGCAGAGCTGAAAGTGCTCCCCTGAACGAAGAGTTGCAAATCATCAAGAATAAAGTCAAAAAGAAACTCAACCGATAGTGGCAGCCGAATCTCTTTCGTTGGGGGGCCCTCCTCTTCCGGTTCTTCAACCTCTTCTTCCGGTTTCTTCTCTCCCGGTTTCATAAGACGCGCTGCATTCCAGACCCCGTTCCTCTCTTCCAAGTAAATTCTCGGTTTATATATACCTATCTCATTGAAATGTACATTTCCAATGAGCATTGCAAAGAAATCATATCGGAAAACGAGCCTTTCGATTTCAACGAAAACCGATCTATCGAACTCCTCTCCATTTCGAATTCGTATGTGGTGAATCTCAAACCCGCTGTAAGGACTGAAATCTTTCACCTTCAGCGTGATATCCCCGTAGGACATTTCATTGAAATTATTTACAATGAGCTTCTCAACTCGCGCAGGTGACAGGTACAGCTTCAGTGCAAGGAGTATGATTGCGACGAGAGAAATGACAAAAACAGGAATCCAGATGAATAGTATCCTCAATGATATAAAGAGAATTCTCAGAGGAAGCGCTTTTCTCGTTTCCTCTCTGGGATTCATTTCTGAGGAATCACTCTTCCTCTTACGATCATCACCCTTTGATTCTGGATCATTCATCACTAAATTCTCGATTTCCCCTTCACTGATCTATTATCGAACGGTGCAATGCATCATAAAAGGTACGCCGTATGAATTATATTTTCAAGTAAAAAAACTGTGCGCTTCGATAACCGAACATACCTCTTAAAAAGGAGCCCGTACATCAGGTAACTATATCGTTCACCTTACATAACTTTTACATGCACCTTTCTCGTTCGTGGCCCATCAAACTCACAGAGAAAGATATTCTGCCAGGTCGAAAGTCCCATCTTCCTGCCAGGTCCCGAGGAGTAGCCTCCCCTGACTGATGATAACGATCTCTGAACACCCGATGAGCGATGATTTAATATGCGAGGGCGAATTCCCCTCGAGATGTGAGAATGAAATACTCTCAAGCTTAAAATGGGAGAGCCCTTTCAGTATATCCTTTTGAACTGCTGGATCCGCATTTTCATTTATGGTAATCGCAGCAGTAGTATGCGGTGTATAAATATAACACACCCCCTCACTGATTTTTGAACCACGTACCACCTCTGCAACATCAGAGGTAATATCAATCAACTCATCGTGACTCGTCGAATGTATTGAAAAACTCTGTATCATAATCACCTCGACTCCTGAACTTATAAATTCATAGTAAATGAACTATACGATGTACCCCAACCTATCCATACATTCATCACATAGAAACACTATAATCATTATACTGAAATATGTACAGGTCAAATATATTTAATCAACTTTTGCGGAATCAAAAATAATTCGCGTATATCCGGACAATCACTATTCTCAATGGCGCTATCCCGTGTTCTACAATTGAGAAATGTAAATATTAATTGTGGGTAAATATTCAAAAACACACCAACAATAATAATAGACAATGGAGTTATTATTTTATAATTTTTTAACAGTTACAATGCTATTGAGAGAATTTCATCGGAGCTGAGAAACACGAGAATTCATACGACTTACTGTACAGTCTATCTGAGCTCACCAGCAATTTTGTGCTGTTTATTAATGGACAAGAAATGAAAAAAGTTGATAAAACGAAGGAAAACATTGGCGTTGAAAATCTTGACGATCTAACGAAGAAGGAGCTCTTCGAAAAATTCGTTTCGGCCGGTGGAGAGGTTATCCAAGAGAAGAGAAGGCAGGGATTCACCGACTTTGACCGGGAAAAACAGAAAAAGCACCGTGAGTTAATCGATGAAAAGCGGGAGAAACTCAAAGCAAAAATACCTGAGCCATCGACGAGGAAGCCCGTTCAGCCAACTGTAAAGACAGCAAAGAGACCACCCCAGGTAAAGAAATCGGGCGGAATAGCGCGATTTTTCGAAAGATTTATAATCAAATTGAGACTTTCCTTCATGGGAGTCACTGATCTCTCCGGCACTACTTTCAAATCAAAATTTATCAACAGGTTCAACATTGAATACAGCCCCTCGCTCATGGAAATGCAGATACTATATCTCGACACATTCAAGAAAAACCATCAGATGGCCAATCTCATTCTCGATCGATTGGATAAGATCAAACTCATCTACTTTGAACTCATAGAAAAAATTGCAAGCATCTACGACAGAGGTACGATCAATAAAATTGTTGGAGAGTACAAAACCACAATAGATTCTCAACGGAGAGTTCTCGAGCTGAAAGAACCTCTGACTATCATATTTAAGAAACTCTATATCTTACATAAATACCAGGAATCGATCCTCTTTGCTTACGAAAGATCGATTAACATACAGGCACAGATAGAAAAGGATAAATCATCACTCTACTCTTCAAAAAGAAAAAAAGCGAAAAACAGCATTTATATTCTTTTCAATAAACTCTTTCCGGCACTCTACTGGCTCTTCTGTAATTATCAGGGAAGAATTATCCCCTTATCTGATCCGGTTATTGAAAAGATACTCAATATCACCGATGATGACAAAATCGGTAAACGGGTTACTCCAACCAAACCAAAGGACACTCAGGAGGAGGAATCAACGGAAGAGAAGGCCCAGACAGAGGAAGCCAAGCTCCCCGACAACATCAAAAAGGGGATCGAGTTGATGTATAAACTGGATCTCAGTCGTCTCAGAGAAGAATACGATAAAGAGCAGATTTTCAGGAATGTAAAGGAGAACGATAAGATACTTATTACCTATCTCCTCTTCCAGGAATTCGATCAGGAATACTCATTCATCCTGACAACAAATAAGATAAAATATCGCGCAGTTTTTACACACTCAGGCAAAATTGATCACCGGTTGATTTTATCGGATCTCTACAATGAACAGAGAAAATGCATTGAAGCTTTTAAAGAATATACGCTGAAACTTGAATCCTTCGAGAAGTCAAAGCTGGATAAACCGATAAATAATGTACAGTACATAGAATACACAAAAAAGCTCACCTCGCTGGAAAAAGAAAAAAAGAGACTCGGTCGAAATACCCGTATGATTGTCAAAGCATTTATGGACAAAGTATCCGATGAGTTTAAAATACTTATCGATGACATGGAAAGTGATCAAAAAATCGTTGAAAACCCGCAGGATGAGCTCACGTTCAACACTGAAATTGAAGGGAATAGAAAACTGAATAAACTGAAAATTTATGAGGCCATACATCACGCATACTATTACGCTTCTGCACTTGCATACCGCCTGGGAGCTGAAGGAGATCTTTCGGGTGATCTTGAATTCAAAGAGGGCGAAGAAACTCTTACAGACGAAAAGGATACATCTCAACCTCAGAAAGAAAAAGAAGAAGAAAAATCGGTAATAGATGAGCTCGACGATCTCTTATAATCCGAGATAGTTCATATAAACTCACAGAACGCAATAACTTCAGAGAAATCATTCAAGACCGTTTCAGGAAGGGTCATTCCCCCTCCTGTTTTTTTTCATTGCTACAGCTCTCCATCTCCTGATAACCTCTCGCGAATCCCGCAGGTGCACATCACGGTAAGGAATGGATTGAGAATTTTCCCCGAGATTATCAATATCGTCCTCTGTCAGTGTTTGTATATCATCCGAAAGAGCAGCCAGTGTCCCGCGCTTTCCTCCTACAATCGGCCCATTCCCAACACGGTAACCGGCCTGCAGGAGCGCCATCCGAACCTGAGCCGCACTTGAATAGGTTGTCAGAATCGCCTCGCTGTTCAGCACCCTTTTCAATTCACGGAAAAAATCCAGCGTCCACAGTTCGGGATTTTTCGATGGTGAATAGGGATCATGAAAGACTGCATGAAAGCCGATGGCATCCATCTCCCGAATAATTTCCCGGGCATCTCCCATTATAAGTTGCAGTGAGACCCCTTCGAGAGAGAGATCGCCTCCTTCAGCTGCACCTTTAATCTGCGTATAGAGGCGATCCCGCCCATCGCCGAAGGTAATACGCTTCATAAGTGTAAGATGAGAGAGATCCTTCTCAAGGGTAATAACGGACAACAGCTGTTTGGATTTCTTTCTCAGAAACTCACTTATCAAAGCAAGGATATTATAACCGAGGCCAAAACCTATATCGAGCGCTCGAAGGTGCTCATCGCGTCGTTCCAAAATCTTTGAGGGGAAAACATGTCGACAGAGCGCCTCTTCAAAAGCACCTGATACGGTATGCATAGCTTCATCATACTCGGCAGAATGCAGTGTGATAGTCCCATCACCGGTTATGATCTCTTTGAACAGCATCCATCAACTCGAAACGGTACTTTATCGCTACTTTTTCTCATTATTCCCCTGTGCAACTCTCTTCAGCTCTTCCTGAAGCTCTTTCGAGTTGAAATCAACAAAAGCTTCGCAATAGTCATTGAAACACTCGAGAAAGCGAATTTTTGGATTGTCCAATACGACTGGGAGCATCTTCAACACAGTTAATGCGCTCTCCTTATTGTTTTTCAGAGTAATTCGTATATGATTCGTAAGATATTGTGCACAGCGTACTCTGGCAGTCTCGATAACCTCCCGCTCTATACTATCCCGCCTCTTCTCCTCACCATCTTTGCCAAGATAACCGACTCGGACATAAACCCTGAAAATTCCCTTCCCGAAGCCCTCCATGCGATCACCGATTCTCCAGCTCTTTTCGCAGAAGATGCTGAAAGTTATAATAAAAATAATACCCGTTGCACAGACAGCTCTACTTATCATATGACCCATCCTCATATCATCAAACCCCTCAAGAAGGTTCATCACAACCCCGATTCACCTGAGACCGGCTTACCTCGCTGTGCATGTATTGAAGAAGACGATTTGATAATAGCGATTCCATGACCTTCAATCAATGGTACGATGATAAGAAGCAAAAAATCAACCCTTGTCAATCATTTATGAGCTGATAAATCTTCCCGAGGTTCTTCTGATCCGTATCGTTCTTCTCCTTCGGTGTCTCAAGTATCATCGGTATTGAGAGCACTCTCGCATCATTAACAAGAGAGCTGAAACCGCAATATCCTATATATCCCTCACCAATATGCTCGTGTCTATCGATCCTGCTTGCTAATTCCCGCTTAGAATCATTGAGATGAATCAACCGTAATCGGTCAATCCCAACTGTGCTGTTAAATTCAAGCAACGTGCGGTCCAATCCCCTTTCATCAGAAATGTCATACCCAGCAGCAAATACATGACAGGTGTCCAGACAGACATATAATTTCTCAGGGTATTGTGAGTGACCGATGATATCTCGTAAATGCTCAAAACGGTACCCAATTGACGTACCCATACCCGAGGTGGTTTCTAATAGTATATTAACAGAGCTCCCACTCTGTCGATAAACAAAATCCAATGATTGCGCAATCCGCCGAATACCCTGCGATATTCCAACCCCCTTATGACAACCCGGATGAACAACAAGTGAATCGATGCCAAGGGCTTCTGCCCGATGCATCTCGTCAATCAGCGCATGTAATGACCTTCTCAGGTTCTTACCAGAACCGGCAAGATTAATAAGATATCCGCTGTGGGCAAAGATTTTCAGTTCAGGGGAACAATCCCACAAGAGATGAAACTCACGAATAAGATCTTTCGAATAGGGTGGCGATTCCCATCGGTTGCAGTTCTTCAAAAAAATCTGTATAGCGTTCACTTTCAGATCATGCGCTCTTCTCAACGATTTCGCAACACCACCAGCAATCGAAACATGTATGCCGATATACCTCATCAGGGGAGCACCTCACCCATCCCTCTCTCTTATAGAAGAGTAATCAACGAATACCTTTCTTCAACTGTGCAAAAACCTCAGAGGGGGAAATATCCTGTATTCTAATTATCTTATTTCTCCCCTTCTCGCCCTTCTCAATTGAAATTCTCGACTTGCCAATGTGAAGCTTTTTCGAAAAGAGAGAGATACACTCAGCATTCGCTCTCCCCTCAACAGGAGGTGAATTCAGATAGACCTTTACGACACCTCTTTCATCAAGAACTATACCGTGCCGTGATGATCTTGGAACAACGATAATATCCAGTACCGTATCACCCACCGTATTCCCCCTTACCTAAATAGTATCTCTCCAGCTGATCCATGTACCTCAAAAATCCCATTTGAACAACTACATTTTATGGGTATTTGACTCTCACAACAACCATCACCAGTTCTACAAATACTGTATAACTGTTATTACCTGCCTCACCCTCTGATTTAAACATTATGCAGTATAATAATTATCAAAATTCACTACAGAATGTACATTTAACATATACCTATACCATTCACAATAAGTGGTACAACACATTCAAAGAGTATTATAATCATATACAGCAGTGACGATAAAAAAATAATCTCACTCTAACCATAAAATTTGACGAAAAAGTATTGAAATGTATTCTGAAATCTCACATGATCTCCTTGACAGGCGATTATGTATGAAACTATTTTCTAAAATCTACTCGTTAAAAGGAGTTCAAGCCAGGTACACTTAATGAGTAAATTGAATGTCGAGCTGTATAACAAGGAAATTATAGATGCTTATCAGGTTCTATTCAACGGAACTCTGAATAATTCAACGAGAGACATTCTGCAACTGAATATTTCGTTACTGAAAACAAGATACCGTGATGAGGCGCTGAAAAATCATCCTGATCGTGCCGTATTCCTCGGCAAGAGCCCTGGAGAGCTATCGGCGCGATTCACTGAAATAAATCTCGCCTATGAGAAGCTCTACACGTATATCAAGGAAAATAAAAACATATTTCATAAGAACAGTTCACTCAGAAGGAATTATTCAAACAGGAAAAGCAATCAGGACAATAGCTCCCGGTATCGATTTGACGGAACATGTCCTGATTTCGAGCTCCCTATCGGTCAGTTTCTCTTCTATAATGGTTACATTACGTGGAAAACGCTCCTGGACGCGATTTTATGGCAGAGAATGCAAAGACCGCTCTTCGGTCAAATTGCAAAGGAATGGGGTATTCTCACCGACGATGATATCATCACTATCAGAAAATCCAAAAAACATCGAGAGCGGTTCGGTGAGTTCGCACTCGATAACGGCTATATAAGCCCGTTTCAGCACCTCGCCATCATGGGAAAGCAGCGACGATTACAACCCCTCATCGGCGAGTACTTCATTCAAAGGGACATCATAAGTGATCACGTTATGAAGGTGATGATTGAAAAGCAGCGAATTCACAATATGCGGGTTAATTTTAAAAGAAAAAGATAACTCCACTTTTCAGCCATAAGAGCATGATAAAAAAAAAAGAATACGAAAAAGCTTGTATTCCCTGGTGGCGGACATGCCTATTTAACCTGCCTCAAAAAACTCGGCAGCTTTATAAAAAGGGGACAGCGGGGAGCTGTTATCAGTTCCGGCGAATACCACTACCACAGCGGCATTGGTCCGGTTATGCTTCCCTCAATCTATCAGCCGCAGGAAATCCGCCTTGCTATAAAAAACTCGTTGAATCTCGAGGGAGAAGCTCCATTGCCGACAGGGTAATTATAACTCATCCGAAAGTATGAGCATCTCCATAATTTTACTCTAAGACGCCTCTATAAATGGGAGACTATATCGATGTCCAGAAGACCAGGGTGGTGGTTGAATATACTCGCTAAGGGATTCCCGCTTGCTCAGTTCGCATTGAAATCGATGAAAGGGAAATATATCGGAAGGATCGCGAGATTATTTCTTGTACCATTTCTGAGCGGTAAAAACTTCAACATTACCTATCTTCCGATAAATGAAGAAGTTTCAACATCCCACTCCCTGCTCTCAGAGAATGTCGTTCAAGAACTTGTCCGCCGCTCAGCTCACCGGGTGATAATTCACCGATGTACCTGTCGAGACGGGAATAAGTGTCAAAATTACCCCATTACCCTCGGCTGTCTCCTCCTCGGCGAGGGGACGATGGAGATTGACTCGCGGGTGGGAAAACATGCTACCGTGGACGAAGCGCTGAATCATGTAAACAGATGTATCAGAGCGGGTCTCCTTCCATTCGTCGGCAGATTCAGGCCCGACAATTTGCTATGGGGCGTTCGTAATAGAGGAAAATTACTGACTATCTGTTTCTGCTGCCGTTGTTGCTGCATTATCCTTAACACAGCAAAATACTTCCCCGAAATATCGGTGAACTCGCTGGTAAAACTCCGCGGTCTCGAGATAATAACCGATGAATCTAAATGCAATCTCTGCGATCTCTGTACGAAAGAGTGTTTTGTGAATGCACGGAAAATCGAAAACGGAACCATCCTTTACGACTCGGACAGATGCAAGGGATGTGGACGATGCATTTCGGTTTGCCCGCAAAATGCAATTGAATTGAAAATAGAAGATACCGACAGTGCGATTGACGAATTGATGAATAGAATAAACAGCATTATCGATATATCGTGAAAGGAAACAGGCACAAAGCGCTTGAACGGGAAGAGGCCTCTCGACAAAGAGATTCTCTGAGGCAATCAGAGGCACGGGGCCATCTCAGAACATCTGATGCAATGCTCGATCATCTCGGATGAAATGATTCGACCTATAATTCTTCACCTTTCCCGCCGGAGGCACTCGCTATTGTGACACCACCCCGAAAAAATTCCGGATGCGCTATAACCGCCCTTTCAGCCGCACTGACGTCAGAAGATTCGGATTTCATCCAACCTTATTGTTCGAGAAATCCGCTCAATCAAAGCCCAGATCATTCAATCTTCCCATAATTGTATTCGCAAGGAGCTCATCAGAATAATCATCACATATTAACCGTGAGACTCTCGTTAGTGCGGATCTCCTCATGCAAACCGGTTATATCAAAAAAACTATACCACTATACATAAATATCCTACTGTACTGTTATTAACAGGCCGGCAAAGAGGAGGAGAATAAAGATAATTATCCTGAATTTATATTCATTCACATAGTTATGCAGCCACTCTCCGAGCACGATGCTCAGAATCATGAGAGGGAAGAGGAGAAAAAACCGCGTTATGACACTCGGGGTAAATCTGTTGGTATATGCATATGACAGGACCAGAACAACATTAAAGCAGAGCCAGAGCGCAACGAGCGTGCTTCTGAACGTTGACTTGTTCTGAATTATCCGACTGACAGGATAAACGACCAGAGGTCCCCCCGAAGCGTAGATACCATGTATAATACCCGCCGCAAAAAACCACCCATACGACTGATAATGACCGATGGTTTTCTCAGTATTCCGCTTCCCGATGAGAAGGAATAACTCTCGAATAGAAAAAAACAGCACAAAAATACCATACAGCTTCTTTAACATCGCAGTTTCAAAAAAATTGAATATGAATATACCGATGATAAGGCCAACACCCATTGAGGGAATGATTCTCTTCAGGAGGAGCGTCCAATCAACGTATGAACGATGCTTGACCAGTATATATATATTTGAGCTAATAGTCAACAATACCAGAATCGGAAGCAACTCTTCTATGGGATAAATAAACGATCCCAAAGTCAACCCGATAATAATGCTCCCAAAACCGGAAATTATCTGCGTGGTAAAAGCAAAGAGAACTATAAAACCTATAATCAGGAGGTCACCATTCATGATATAACGAACCACTTTTTATCGTACACCTGTTGACCGGCATCGGTTATCCGTTCACTCTTCAAATTCATCCCGCTGACAGGTATTTCCATAAAGATATGATACACTGATAATTATATGTACATTATAACATAAAGTGTATTTCTTAATTAGTGTATCTCGGAGAGCACTATCAGAGGCTTTTCCAGAAACTGTGTGAAATAACCAGAGAAATGAGATTCAACAAAATTTCAATAGATTTTTTAAGTGAGCGGGAAAAAAGCTCCCGGAACAAATCACTTCACACCGATTTATCATCCCTCGCGAATAGAAACACTGAAATACTGATCATATGAGCACGCAAACGTCATAAAGAGATGCATGCACTTATTCAGCAGCCAGATACTCTCTTACGCATCTCCGTATTCCTTCACGTAAGTCCATAACAGGAATGAAACCATCTTCCTGCAGCCTATTGGTGAGATAATGATACTGTCTTCCCACAACGCGTACCGCATATCTGGTCAACCGGGGCGCCTTTTTCGAAAAAAAAGAGACGCATTCCATAACACCTGCCACAAGAAAAGCAAGTGTATAGGGGATGTGCTTATCCGGAACGGGAAGTCCCATCTCCGTGGCAATTAATTCGAGCAACTCCTTCCACGTTGGATTATTACGATTGGTAACATTATATATCTTTCCAATGGTTCTCTCCTCCCTGAGCAGAAAGGAGACACAATCAGCTACATCACTTACGTGAATGAGATCAACACTATTATCACCCTTTCCGATAATACGAGCCCTCCCGCTCCGTATATTCTCAATGAGCTTTGGAAGGAACTTGTCATCTCCCGGTCCATATATCACGGTCGGTCGAATAATCGTGAGATCCAGAAAACCGTCCCGAACAAAACCATTCAGAACATGCTCCGCGTCAATCTTTGTATCCCCATAGGGATCACCTATCTTCGTAAGGGGGAATTCTTCCGTTATTGCAACATCCGGCACTCGACCATAAACAGACACCGAACTGAAATGAATAAATCTCCGTATACCGGAACGAACAGCTTCCCGTGCAACGTTATACGTCCCCTCCTTATTTATCTTTTTACTCTCCCTCATTTTTAGGCCATATCCAACCGCACCAGCAAGATGAACCACTGTATCACACTCGCACATCGTTCCTTCGAGCGATTCCGGACGGGTGATATCCCCCCGAACAATGGTGACATCAGGGAAATCATGCGCTTCATCGGGAAGCAGGAGAGCGATAACATCATGCTCTTCGTCCCTGAGCTTTCTCACTATCTTCTTCCCGATAAATCCGGTCGCTCCGGTCATGTAAATTTTCATAAACGCGATCCCTTCGCAAGTCTCCTGTCACTCTTTCTGAGCCATCTCGTAAGTGAATTCTCCTCTACGGGTGCTCTCTTTTATCGACCTGAAAATTCTTCTTCGCGTGAGAGCGTAAATATATACCAGCACTACTACTCCGAGAAAGAGTAACGATGCACCGCGCGTTTTCCCACCCTTTTGAAGGGCAATGCTGAAGAATATGAATATAAGGGAATTGATAATTACGATGCCGAATGATATACTCTTCAGTATCAGTGGTGATACCTTGATTGAGGATTCGCGGTAGAGCATCGGATATTGTTTATGTATTACAAGACCCGATGAGGCTACAACGGTGATAGCAAAAATTAAACCGAGATTGAGCATCGAACCGAAAAACAACAACGAAGGAATTACAATAAGGGAAATGACGCATATACCATATGCTATGGTAAGACCCCAGTGAGGAGTTCCGTAACGTGCATTTACTCTCCCTATAAATTTCGGCAGGAGTCCCTCGCCGGATACAACCATCAAGCCCCGTGATACAACAGAAAAGATGGTGTTTATAGAAGTCGCACATGCAACCAGTGCACCACCGATGATAAAATACACGAGTACCGGTTTGCTCATAAACGTTTCGGCTACAGCAATTAACGATCTTCCCTTGAGCTCTGTCCATTCAATAACGCCGATGGTAACAAAATGAATTCCAACATAGAAAATCAAAGCAATGAGAATGCCGATAAACAAAACACGTGGTAAGGTCCTGTGCGCCTTGATAATTTCACCCCCGAGGTCAATGACAAAAAGACCTCCTGCACAGAACGTAAAGAGCAAACCCGCTGCTGCGAAAACACCTCCAACGCCATGAGGAAAGAAATTGCTCAAATTATTTGCATTAATATTTGGCACGCCAAGAATAACGTACAAGAGGAGAGCGAGGATTAACATAAAGAAAAGAACGATTTGAACTTTTGCCGTCAAATCTATTCCTAACAAGTTAATAACATAGAAAAAAGTGAGAACAAGAATCCCTACGACAATGGGATCCAGGGGAACGATGTCCTTGAGATAAATACCAAAGGCCAGCGCAAAGAGCGGCTGCCCGCCTATAACGATACAGATAGCAAGGCTCAACATACAAACGAACGCCAGTGTTGGATTTACCAGTTGAGCATAGCGATAGGTTGCGCTCGTTGTCGGCCATGCGGACGCAAGAATTCCATAAGGGACGATAGCGAGCAGAATCGGAAGGGAGGACAATAACATCGCAAAAGGGAGTGACGGTCCGGTAATACCCGCTGCGACACTTGAAAGAGCAAAGAGCGAACCTCCTATATTTATACCAATACTCATTGCCAGCAAACCGAGAAAGCTGATTCGTTTCTGCAGCCTCTCTTCATAATTAATGCTCATATTAATCCCTCCTATTTCTTCAAACCTAATTTCTTCTTCGCCTCATCAACGGTAGCAGGTTCCCGTCCAACCTCACGTGCAATTCTCACCATTCTCTCAACAAGCTGCGCATTACTCTTGACAAGCTCCCCTCTGCGATAATAGATATTATCCTCGAGACCGGTTCTTACATTCCCCCCCATGCACAGGGCGATAACCGTCGTTTTCAACTGATACCTCCCAATGGTCACCACCTGCCAGGTAGATCCTTCAGGCAGTTGATCGAGCATATGAAGGAGGTTCGAAGGCGTCGCAGGCGCTCCACCCATAATACCGAGCACAATGCTGAAGTGAAGGGGAGGTTTCAATATACCGCTTTCGACGAGCTCGAGCGCATTCATTATATGGCTCGAATCATAAACCTCAATTTCAATACCCATTCCCTTTTCATTACACCACTTCACGTATTCCATATTAAAGGATTGAGGATTATTAAATACTATTCCACCATCCTTCGTCCTGAATTCAAAGGTGCCGGCATTTATGGTGTGCATCTCCGGCTGCGGTTCAATCGTAAGCAGATTAAGACGTTGTTCGAGCGTCGGTGAAATAATATTTAACTTATCATCAGCCCAGGCACCGATTCCATTTCCGATCTGCCGAATAATGGGACACTTTTCTCCTATCAATCGAACAGCTTTATTATAGACATCAATATCAGGTGTATTTAAACCAAGCTCATTGCGAACATGCAGATGAAGAACCGAGGCTCCCGCATTATAACAGTCCAGGGCATCCTGTGCCTGCTCCTCCGGAGATATGGGAATATTCTCATTCGCCCACTTTCCGTGAATGCCGCCCGTAATCGCAGCAGTTATGATAACCTTATCATCATTGAGTAAATCTGGTTTCATTTCTTATCCCTCCTGAACATATTAAACGAATAAATAATTGAAGCACCTGCAATAA
>CAZZCF010000070.1:14057-20561 GCA_964652955.1 uncultured Leptospirales bacterium | reverse complement strand
CATCTGCGTTGCAGCTCCTTGCCCTCCGTGGCATCGCTGCATTCGGACTTCCATGTCCAGCAAATCTGCGGTTAATCCTTAAAAAGCAGAAACAAACATCATACGTAATCGGGGAAAGCCCTGATATCGATACAAAAACAGGAGGTTTGCATGAAGGAAAAGATTATTCGGGTGATTAAGATACTGGGGCCTGGGATGATATTCGCCTCCCTGATGATCGGGGAGACGCATCTCGCGTTACAGGCCTATGCCGGCGCCCTTTACGGAATGGCATTTCTCTGGCTCGTTGTTCTGGTGCACATCGTCTACTATCCCATCTACGAATACGGTTGCCGCTACGCCGTTGCGAGCGGGAAATCGCTCATCGAGGGATATGGTGAGCTGAAATACGGCAAGGCGCTCTTCTGGTATTTTTTCTTTTTCATGCTTCTCACCCCAACGCTCATCATGGGATCGCTCGTGGGCCTGATTGGCGCGGTGCTCAACACGGCGTTTCCCTTCGCGAGCTTCAACACCTGGTGCACTATCACCTATATCATCACCACAGCTATCATCATCGGTGGCCGGTACAAGCTGGTAGAGGGTATATCGAAGATAATCATGCTCGTTCTGGTGATTATCACCGTCTTTGCTTTTCTCACCTCCCCGCCGAGCGCCGGTGAATTCTTCTCCGGCTTGATCCCCTCGATCCCCGCCGTCGCCGGCGTCTGGGTGGTCATCGTCGCCATGCTGCGAGTTCCCACCGATCCTGCTGCTTCGATATTCCTCTCAGAATGGGCGAAGGAGAAGCGCGTCGAATGGGGCGATCAGAAGGAGGTTCTGGTGAGCTCCATGAAGAAATCGCTCTTCGATCTCAGAACCGGCTGGATTATCTCCTTTATTGTTGCAATTGCCTTCATGGGACTGGGTGCCGTCATCTTCAAACCGCGGGGGATCGTACCCGAGGGGCTGGAGGTTGCCCTCAGGCTCTCGGAAATATACACGAAAACCTTCGGCGCGTGGATGTTCCCCGTTTTTATCATCGCCGCTTTCGTGGCCTTCTGGGGAGGCTACGTGAGCGTGCAGGATGGCATTCACCGGCTCTTCAGAAAAATTGCCGAAAAGCTCTTCAACCCGAAGGAGAAGGTCCGGGACCGGATTGGGGATCTCTATCTTATTATCGTAGCGGGCGGCGGGCTCCTCATGACAACAATCTATCAACGGCCAATGTTCATGGTCATTCTGGCGCTCTCCATGGCATTCCTCTACTTCCCCCTCGTCATCGGCCTGAACACCTACTGCGTGACGAGAAAGATCGACAAGGAGTTCCGCCCGGGAAAGATAAGCATCTTTGTAGTCCTGTGCGGGTTCGTTCTGGGAATGACCGGCCTGGTTCTGCTTGTTGTCGTCCGGGTCTTGAAGATACTACAGTAAGCTCGTTCATGAAACGAAGCAATTTCGCCCGATTCTTCATGAGAATGCAGAAATTGCTTGTCATTTATACGGCCACCGTATAATACGGATACTATAATGGTCAATTTTTGAACAGTACCGTGGGAGGTCGAACTGTATGTACATCGATAAGGAGCTCTGCAAGAGCTGCCATAAATGCATCCCTGTCTGTCCCGTTGGTGCAATTCAGGCTGTGGACAAGGAGGTGCACATCGATTACGAGATGTGCGTCGAATGTGCGGTCTGTCTCAGGCTGGGCATATGCCCGGAAGGCGCGATAAAGCAGGTGGATGAGATACCCTATCCCCGAATTCTGCGCGCGGCATTTTCCGATCCGATGCACCGGCATGAGAGCACCGAGGTGCTGGGGCGTGGCACCGAGGAGATGAAGACCAATGATGTGAAGAACGAGTTCAGGCGGGGAGAGATAGGATTCTCCATCGAGCTGGGAAGGCCCGTACTGGGAGCATATCTGCGGGACCTCGACAAGGTTACGAGAAAGGTCACCTCGATGGGGGTCACCTTCGCGGAGTACAACCCTGTGCTCGCGCTCATGAAAGACCGGAAAACCGGTGAGCTCAAGCCGGAAGTGCTGAACGAGCGGGTTTTGAGCGCCATCGCCGAGTTTGCGGTGCCGGAGGATCGCGCGCTCGATCTGCTCGATGAGATAGTCGATTTCATTGAAGATGAGCTGGAAACCGTCGCGACCATCAGCATGATAAGCCGCGCCGATGATCAGGGGAATATCGAGCTTCTCGAAAAGCTCAGGGAACGGGGCTACAATCCGTACCCCAACGGCAAAGTCAATATCGGAATGGCATTAATAACGTAGAGGAGGAGCCATGACGCATACGCTGAACAGAACGGGGCTCTCTGAGAAGAGAAAAGGTGAGGAGATTGTTATCCTCTGTATGATACATTACAAGCTCAAAGAGCAAAAGGGCAATGAGATGAAGGAGATGGCCCGCATCCTGATGAAGTATCAGCCAAACAATTTCATCGGCTCGCCGCTGGGCCTCACGGAAGAGCAGCTGATACCGATGGCTGCCGGGGTCGGTGTCCTGACCGCTGTCTTCACCGAAAAGAATGATGTTGTTGAACTTATAAAAGAGATAAAATCGAAAAAGCTGGGAATCTCGGTGGTGATCTCTGCGCTCTTCTCGGATGTCCGGGACATCTGCAAAGAAGCCAGCCTCACCGAGCACACGTACAACTGCTCCGTCGGGGTTTTTGGCAAAACCGAAAAGCTCCCCGATGAACTGGTCATGGAAATTACAACACAGTGCGGACACGGGCTCATTTCGCAGCATTACGTGAATGACGTGGTAAAGCGAATCAGGAAGGGGAAGCTCACGCCTGAAGAGGGCGCCGACCTTCTCGCCAAACCGTGCGTCTGCGGTATTGTCAACCGGAAGCGGACCGGAGAGATTCTCAGCGAATTAGCAGAGAGAGAAGATACACATTAAATCTCCCTCTTCACTTCCGGGAAAAAGGAGGACACTATGATAGATAAGCTCAAAGGATTTCTGCTCGTACTCGGGCCCGGTATTCTCTGGGCAACCATCGCCATCGGTGAAACGCACCTCGCTCTGCTCCCCTATGCCGGAGCGCTCTTCGGGATGTCGACGCTGTGGCTCCTTCTCCTTGTTCACATTTTCTATTACCCGAACTTCGAATATGGCCCCCGCTATGCCGTCGCGACCGGAGAATCACTGCTCGATGGCTACGGGAAAACACGGGCGGGAAAATTCTTCTACTGGTTCTTCCTGCTGCTCTTGTTCGTCACGCCGCCGCTGCTTATGGCATCGCTGGTCGGACTGACCGGATCGGTTATGTTCGCCGCCTTTCCCGGTCTCGATTATCGCCTGTGGTGCATACTCATTTTCATCATAACGCTGGGCATCATCATCGGGGGCAGGTACAAGGTGATAGAGAGAATAGCGAAGGTGCTCACGCTGATTATTGTCCTGATCGCCATCTTCGCCTTTGCGTCGTCTCCCCCCTCACCAGGCGAGTTCTTCAGCGGATTCATACCGTCACTCTCTGCCACCGCTGCTTTCATGATAGTGATGGTCGCCATCCTGAGAATGCCGACCGATCCGTCGGTCTCTATTTTCCTCTCCAAATGGGCGCAGGAGAAGCGGGCTGAATGGGGTGATAACAAGGAGGTCCTGGTGAGCTCTCTCAAAAAATCGCTTACCGACATCAGGACCGGCTTTGCAATTTCTTTTCTGGTGGGTGCAGTATTTCTCTCGCTGGGCGCTGTTGTCTTGAAGCCGCAGGGAATCATTCCCGAGGGAATCGATGTCTCGCTCAGGCTTTCCGAAATCTATACGCAGACCTTCGGTCAGTGGATCTTCTTCATCTTCATCGGAGCTGCCCTCGCCGCTTTCTGGGGAACGTACATGAGCGCCATGGACGGGATGATGCGGCTCTTCACGAACATTATCGAAAAGCTCTTTGCACCACCCGAGAAGAAGACCCGCATCATCAGTATCGCCTATATCATCCTGGTGGCAACCGCCGGCCTGTTGATGACAATTGTCATCAAGCGACCGGTCTTTATGGTGCTCCTCGCCGTATCCATGGGGCTTATCTACTATCCGATGATTTTCGGAATGAACATCTACTGCGTCACCACGCAGATTGACAGGGAGTTCCGTCCGGGGAAGATAAACCTGACCATCGCCATTGTGGGATTCTGCATGGGTGTCGGCGCCCTGGTGCTCCTCATCCTGGTGCGCGTGTTGAAGGTATTCCAGTAAGCGGGCTTATCGCCCCTTGAACTCGGCTTTCCGCTTCTGAAAGAAGGCGACCGCTCCCTCCTTGAGGTCATCGCTGTTGAGTGACTCGAGGATTTTTCGCTCGACTTCGGGCACATCTTCGGGATGTATACCCTGATAGTGCTGCAATTTATTGAAGATATACTTGTGCCCTTTCAGGGAGAGGGGGGCATTCGTTGCAATTTCTTTAGCGAGCGCATAGGTGAACTGATTGAGCTCCGCTCTGGGAACAACGTAATTCACCATTCCCATCTCCTTCGCCCGCTCGATATCATAGAATCTCCCCGTATAGAAAACCTCCTTCGCATAGGCAAGCCCCATAACGTTGATAAACTTCTGAATTCCCGCCGGATGGTAAACGAGCCCCAGCCGTGAGGGGGGGATGCCCATCTTCGAAACGTCAGATGCGATGCGGAGATCACAGGTCATGGCCAGCTCGCATCCTCCACCATAGCAGTACCCGTCTATCATAGCAATGACCGGATAAGGATAATTCTCGATGGAACCGAGACCTATCTCGAGGGGATTCTTCTCCTTGAGCTCTTCGACAATATCATCGGGTATATCAGTGGGAATCTCAGAAATATCATACCCGGATGAAAAGGACTTCTCGCCGGCACCCCGGATGACGACAGTTCGTATTTCATCGGTCTTCGAGAGCTCCCTGAAATACTCGGCCATTTTCAAAAGCATAGTCGGATTGAGTGAATTCCTCTTCTCAGGGCGATTGAGAATGATGGTGGTTATCAACTCTTTCTTTTCCATGAGAACAACATCTTCAGCCATGATACCCCCTCCCAGTTTTCGGGTAATGAATTAACCATGCATAAAAGCGACTGAAAGGCAACCATATTTTGCTGCCCCCTATCCGAAATAATGAAAAATTAGTAACGCCTGAAACAGATAGTGAAATCCCATGCTTTTTTCGATAGACATGAACGGTGCTTTTTGATTTTCTTGAATTTCTGCACGCTCATTGAAGGGGGGAAGCGCAACGCATATTATCGATCGATTGTGAAGCGTGGAAGAGTGAAGGCAAAAAATGAAACACATGCAGAGGAAAACTATGATCTTCAAAACCGACGAAAGAATAATTATCTTATCACGAAACATCCTGTTATTCCTGATCGTAATTGCACTGCACGCATGCACCAGCCGGATGAATCCCGACGGGTATACCATTCTCAGAGTCGCCGGCATTATTCCCGAGTATGCAACCGTGGACAACGGCACTGAGAATCCATCCTTCCATCGTCTCTCCATTGTCAGTGAGATTCCCGGCAGCGACTCTTTCAGGATAGTGAGCCTCATCCCCCTGAACGAAACGGACATACTGCTGATCACCAGAAATCACGGGCTGTACAGAATAAAAAACCTCGGGGAGTCATGGGAACGAATTGGCAGGGGACTCCCCCCCGAGGTGCTCTATCCCTTCAAAGAGACCGGTCGAACGAAACCGATAATGAGCGTCTCAATTGCCCATGACCGAAAGCACCTGGCGCTGATTGTGGAATCCATGCTCTATCTCTCCGATGACGGGGGAATCACTTTCAGCAGAGCGCCGCTCACCGGTCTGCGAAACTTCACCTCTCCGCTCACTGTTGCGCTGCACCCGTCGAGCCCGAGCAGCCTTCTCCTGGGAACCGCGACAAGCGGGATATATTACTCGGATGATTCAGGAAAGAGCGTATCATCCATTCGAAGGGGAGTACCCGGCGAACCGCTGCGCAGCCCCAATTTTCTCGAGGAGGTGCGATCACTCTGTTTCGGAGAAGACGACACTTTCTATGCCGGGTTTGCCAATGGCAATGGCGTCTATCGTGGGAGCATTTCCGGTAAAACGCTCAAGAAAATAGATCGTTCGGATCTCTATACCTACCCCGACGGAGATTTCTATATGGTCAACAGCCTGAGCTATTACCGGGGCATTCTCTGTATGGGGACCAACAGGAGAGCGCGGAGCATGATAATCCTCGATCCGGAAAAACACCGCAGGGACGATCCCGTAATCGGCATTACCGAAAAAGCAATGAAGCACGATTCACCTGTCTTTTTATATACACGGGATTGTTCCATCTCCTTCGGAGAACACTACCTGCCGGAACGGGAGTTCTCGCCTGACAGGAGAGCTCTGGGGAAGCGCGGCCTCTATATCAGTTACTCCTTTACACAGGGTGAAAACTACTCCCGCTTAATCAAGCTTCTCAGGACACTGCGGCTGAACGCGGTGGTTATAAATTTAAAAGACGATTACGGCATGGTGCGGGTCCCCACTGACGATCCCCTCATT
>CAZZCF010000070.1:0-14047 GCA_964652955.1 uncultured Leptospirales bacterium | reverse complement strand
TTCTGCAGGTTCCCGATTCGGTTGCACCATATATCAACGTCAAAGAGACCATTGAGCGATTGCACCGGGACGGCATCTACATTATCGGGAGGCACGTGGTCTTCAAGGATGAGCCGCTCTATCGCTTTGAAGGTGGAAAATACGCGGTGAAGAACAGGGGAGGCCGTCCCCTCATCAAGGGTCCCGAGAAGTGGGTCGATGCCTACAGCGAATTTGTCTGGGACTATAACATTGCCGTTGCCAGGGCGATAGTCAAGGCCGGGGTTGATGAGATTCAGTTCGATTATATACGCTTTCCTGATACCAGGGGCGGCATCGACGTGAGAAAATTCGACTTCAAGAAAAAAGATCAGTCACAGCGGGAAGCGCTTGTCTCCTTTTTAAAAAAGGCACGGGAGAAACTGGACATCCCCCTCTCAATAGATCTCTTCGGATATAATGCGATATATCAATGGGGCACCTGGATCGGACAGGATGTAACCGCCCTCTCGCAATACGTGGATGTGATAAGTCCCATGTTCTATCCCTCACACTATACCGGAGGGTATGCCTACAGCTATGGTACGAAGAGAATATATTATACCATTTACATAAGCTGTAAACGCGTCCGGGAATTAGCTGGCAGGGTACATGTTCGACCCTTTATTCAGGCCTTCTACTACAAGGAGAATACCGACAATTACTGTGTTGATTATATCGGGTGGGAGCTGAATGGCCTCAAAGAGAGCGGGCTCACGGACTATATCTTCTGGAATGACCTGTCGGAGTATAAAATCCTCCTTCGCGGTATGAGGAAATACCTGGGCCTCGGCGAAGGTCCCCTTCCGCCGGAGATGCTGAAAATCATACCGAAGAAGCTTCCTCTCGAGGATGTGGTCGTATCGAAATAACCCTACAGCACAACGCCGCCCTTTTTGAAGTAGCGAATATACCCCGGGCCGCAGGTGGTCCCCGAACGAAACCTGACCAGCTCGGTGTACTTCCTGTACAGCTCCGGGGCATCTCTGAGATGCTCGATGCATTTCATCGACTCCTCCGAGAGTTTCTCGAGAACGTACGCGGTATCGTCCCGCTCGCTCATCGCCTGATAAACGATCCGCCCCCAGTCGATGAGCATCTCTTTCGCCTTCTTCAGCGGAATCACGGGATCCCCTGCCGGGCCGAAATGGCTGAAGAGAACCTTCTCCACGGGAAGCTTCTCCAGCTTCTCGACAGAATTGACGGCGCTCACCAGATCGAAATCGGGAGGGGGCGTGCTCGGGAAATACACATCCGCCTCGGGAAGATAGATACCGAGAGCTTCTCCGGCAAAGAGAACACGATGCTCATCGTCGTAGAGACACAGGTGATGGGAGGCATGACCCGGCGTATGCAGAACCCGGAGCTGCACCCCGCCCAGATCGATAATCTCCCCATCAGCGAGGGGACGCAGCTGCTCTTCCGGAACGGGAACCACATCGCCGTACATCTTCTCAGCCATTTCGCCGAAGACCCGCTTCATGCTCTGGTAGAGCTTCTCGGGATTGGCGAGATGGGGCGCTCCCTGTTCATGAACGAGCACCTGGAGATGAGGGTATCTTGTGGAGAAAACGCCGGCCGAACCGGCATGATCAATGTGTATGTGGCTGTAAATGAGACAGGAGATATCCTCCGGACGGAACCCGAGCTCCTCAACAGACTGCAACACCTTCTCCATAGAGGTGGTCGGTCCGGTATCATAGAGGGCAACCCGCTCGCCGGCAATGAGATAACAGCTGTTGTACTGCACATTATCGAGCCACTGCTGGTCGATTGAGTATATCTTTTCGTTTACCTGCTCAATGTGTTCCATTTTTCTGCTCCTGTAACGTCTTTACCAGCTGCGGCAGCACCTCGTCGTTTACGTCATGATTGCAATCAGCTCCGCGATGTTGCGCTCCTCCTCGAGTTTCTCGATGCGCTTCACAATCTCCTCAATGCGATCACCGTCCAGAACAAAGTCTGCCAGAGAACGAAACTTCTGCACAACAAGCTCATGCTTCTCATCATACGGAATCTTCTGCTCGAGGATGTTGAATCGTTTCTGATACTTTTCCCCGGCCGCATGAATCGTCATATCCGACTCAAAGGGCTGGAGCGCAGCGTCCGGTTCAACCGATATTTTCTCCCGGAGACCGGTCACAAAGGGATCGGTAACCTTCTCATCGGTAAAGGCCGCCATGCCGGTATCACCCCGGATAAGGGCGTTGGCGACACTGTAAGGAATGCTGAACTTCCCCTCGAGCCCTTTGCGCGGATTCATCTTCCCGGCAACCTCAAGCATCGGCGGGCACACGTCGATTTCAATCTTCTCGATCTTATCCGGATCGATACGGTGATCCTTCTTGAGCGCCAGGGCCGCTTCGATGGGTGCGTGCGTCCCGTAGCAGGAAGCGTGGAACTTGTAGTTATTGTTCAGAATATACCACCGCTCCTTCATATCGCTGAGCGCCGCATCAGCCTGCCAGTCTTTCGAAAAGAGATCCCAGAAGCAGCGCTCGCCTTCGAGTATATTATCAATGCTGGTAAATCCGCGCTGTGCAACCAGCGCCGCGAGAAGACCGTTAAAGGCGGCCTTCCCCGCATGAAAGGGCTTGCAGGAGGTGCCGAATACCGACTTGAGACCCGCCGCCTGCGTCCCCGCAGCACCGAAGGCATTAATCGTTTGTTCCGTGCTTAATCCCAGAAGCTTTGCACATCCTGCCGTCGAGGAAAAATGACCGATAGTGGATGTTCCGTGCCAGCCGGCAAGATAGTGATTGTAGGTCGCACCCAGCGCCACCCGGCAGCCGGTCTCAAAGCCCAGGACAAAAGCGGTTATCAACTCGCTGCCGCTCTTCTTCTGCCATTCGGCGAGCGCCAGCAGAGCGGGAAAGAGGGTCACGCTCGCATGTCCGAGAAACTCAACACTGGTATCATCGAAATCGAGAACATGCGAATACATGCCGTTCAGTAGCGCTGCGTTCAGAACAGATGTTTTCCTGTTCCTGATCAGAACCGTTGCCTGCTCATTGCCACCGACCATATCCACGACTTCGGTGAG
The DNA here is from genome assembly GCA_964652955.1 of uncultured Leptospirales bacterium. Lineage (GTDB taxonomy): Bacteria > Spirochaetota > UBA4802 > UBA4802 > JAKQUI01 > CAZZCF01. Next base: position 10,986 of record CAZZCF010000070.1, on the reverse strand, counting down.
GCTCCTCACATCGGGATCGTCGGCTCCGACAAAGGTTACCGCCAGCCAGTCAAAGAGACAGAGCTTTGCCTCGTTCACCACCTCGCGGGACAGGTCTTCGAATTTTGTCGCGCGTACAAATTCTGCCAGTTTCCTGGTGACCTCCATGGCGATTCCTCCTTCTGAACATCTCTTCTGAAATAATCAGATCGTCAACTCAAAGAAGCTTAACTGCGGATTAAGCAGATAGTGATTAGTGACGAGTGAAAAGTTTTCTCACTGTTACTCATAATTAGTTATTAATAACTTGTCATTATTCACTAATCACTAATAGCTTATCACTGCTCACTTTTTTTCTCAACATATTTCTCGATGAGCTTGTACTTGAATACCTTCTGCGTCACCGTCTTGGGAATGGGATCATCGGTTATAATCACCTCTTTCGGAAGCTTGAACTTGGCAATTGTGCCGACACCGAAATCGAGAACTTCCTCTTCGGTAAGGGTTTCACCGGGCATCGGATTGACAATAGCGAGACCCACCTCCCCCCATTTCTCATCAGGCTTGGGGATGATGGCTATCTCCATAATCTTCGGATGATCTATGAGGATGTTCTCAACCTCCTTTGGATAGACATTCTCGCCGCCGCTGATGTACATGTCGGATTTTCGGTCCACTATCCAGATGTACCCATCCTTATCGACCGTTGCGAGATCACCGTAGTGGAACCAGCCATCCTCGTCGATAGCCTGCCTCGTTCGCTCGGGATCGTTGAGATAGCCGAGCATCGTCATTGGCCCGCGATAGCATATCTCGCCTATCTCGCCGGACCCCCACTCGACTTCCGTTCCATCACTCCTGGCAACTTTCACTTCACCGTGAAAGAGGGGGAGTCCCACCGAGCCGGTCTTCTCGGCATCGCGGGGCCTGTCGGGGCTCAGGGTGATGATAACTGAGGTCTCCGTGCACCCGAAGACCTGCCCGACGGCCGGCACCTTGAACTTCTCCTTTATCTTCTCGAGGAGCGAAACTGGTGTTATCTGTGCACCGACCGATATATTCTGCAGTGAGCTGAGATCATAATTGTCGAAATCGGGTTCAGCGAGAATCATCTGTAACATCGCCGGCACGCCGCCGAGGAGATTGATCTTATACTTCTCAACATCTTCAAGAACCTTTTTCGGGTCGAAGTGCCGGTGTATCAGGATGGTTCCTCCCATGTGAATCACCGGCATCGTGGCAATGAACATCCCGCCCGAATGGAACATGGGAAGGTCGAGGAGATAGCGGACAGTGCCGTTCACGCCGAATCCGATCTCGTTGTTAATGGTGTTCCAGAGTGTTTTGCGGTGCGGGAGGATGGCGCCCTTCTGTTTCCCGGTGGTACCCGAGGTGAAGAGAATAACCTGCGGGTCCTCAAGGGTCGGGGGATCGGCAACCTCCGGCTCATCGGTGGAGAACTGGCTTATAAACGTTTCGTATTCCGGATCCTCCTTATTCTCAGGAGTACCGATACACAGGTATTGCTGAACACATTGCAGGGAGGGCATCTCCTTCAGCTCGCGGACAACACCGGAGAGCTCCTCTCCATAAAAGAATGTTTTTATTTCGCACTCTTTAATATAAAATTCCAATTCTCTGGCCACGAGGCGCCAGTTCAACGGGACCAGCACAACGCCCGTCTTGGCGCAGGCCCAGTACAGCTCCATAAATTGATTGCAGTTGTAGGCCAGGATGGCTACACGATCTCCTTTCTTTAAACCGAGCGACAGGAGCCCCCGCGCAAGCTGATTGATCCGCTCATTGAATTCCTTATAGGTCCATTCCTTCCCTTCGAAGATTATCGCAACGTCATCACGACTCAGAAGCGCCCGCTTGGTTACCCAATCACCGATTCCCTGCTGAAACATGGATTTTCCTCCTCAATGCATCATTGCAAAAAAATTATACTTCCCGAACGTCACATATACATTGTGGGGATTCCTAATTGTAGGAAGTGCTTCCCCCCTCTGTCAATAAAAATCGCCTGCATCGATCCCGGCACCCTCATGGCAGCTCGGGCAAAAACGACTTTATGATAGTGCTCTTCGACACAATACCATGTATGGTGCCGATGCAACGGATTGTGCTGCACCGGTCAACTCAGATTACCGTATCCTCACGCAGCTTCTGAAGCTCATCATCCGAGAGACCCAGCAGCTCAGAAAAAATCTCCTCAGTATGCTCGCCCCGATCGGGAGCCGCTCTCTCGATACGGCAGGCAGTGCGGGAGAACTTCATCGGCGTTCCCACGATTTTCAGCTTTCCCTCCCGGGGATGATCGACCTCCTGTATCATCTCCCGGTGCTGAATATGCGGATCGGTGACCACCTGCTCGATATTGTTCACCGGCCCATTGATGACATTGTGTGCATCAAGGATCTCCTGCCATTCCGCCGTGGTCCGCGAGCGCATGAGCTCATTCATCTCGCTGACGAAGAGCTCGTAGTGATCCAGCCTGGCCCAGTGATCCTTGAAGCGCTCGTCGGTTATCCATTCCTCCTTCCCGGCCGCCTTACAGAAATTCTGCCAGTCCCGGTCGACAAAGGCGATGAGGACGATATGTCCATCCTTCGTCGGGAAGATCTCGTGCGGGGTCAGCAGGGGATGTCGCGAGCCGGTCGGCTTCGGTATCTCGCCCGAAGCGAAGTAGCGGTTACAGGCATTCTCGCACAGGGCAACCTGGCTGTCCAGCATGGCAACATCGACATACTGTCCCTTCCCGCTCCGCTCGCGCTCAAGGAGCGCCGCCTCGATGGCGATGACGGAAAAGAGTGACGCGCCGATATCACCGATGGAGTAGCCGACACGTACGGGGATATCACCCGGGTTACCTGTGCCCGTGATGCTTATCACCCCTCCCATCCCCTGCGCGATCATGTCATAGGCGGCCCGCTGGGCATAGGGACCGGTCTGCCCGAATCCTGAAATCGATGCGTAGATGATTTCCGGATTGACTGCACGGATGGCTTCATATCCCAGTCCCAGCCGTTCCATGACTCCGGGACGGAAGTTCTCCACCAGAATATCGAACCTGTTCACCATTTTGAAGACCATCTCCTTCGCCCGTTCCTCCTTGAGATTGAGGGTGATGCTCTTCTTCCCGCGATTGATGCCCAGAAAATATGAACTTATCTCATTGATAAAAGGGCCCGCAGCGCGTGTGAAATCACCGATAAGGGGATCCTCAACTTTGATCACCTCGGCCCCGAGATCGGCGAGAAGCATGGTGGCGTAGGGGCCGGCGAGCGCTCGGCAGAAACTCAACACCCTGATCCCCGTTAATGGTCCCGGCATAGCGTTGACCTCCCTCTGCTGTCAGTAATAGTATTCAACTCCTTCGATTACCCGCTCAACTTCCGCCTCACTTGAGAAGCGCGCGAGGATACATACCCCATGCCGCCAGTTACATCGGGGAGGCGAGTTATCCGATCAGTCCATATCATATACGACTGCATCTATTCACTTGCATAGAGTATACTTCGATAAAGATTGTACGATCCGGACGATCAACCGTATTGATCGATAAGATTGTGATATCGCGAAGGGTAGCACAGATGTCGATGTTGCCGAACAACCGACATCACCGAAGAGCTCTGCAATGATGCTCATGACAATGCAATCATATATCCGTCAACATGAAGGCTATAGTTCCTCAATCCTTCACGCTGTTCTTGATAAAAGAAATTATCTCCTCATAACTCGATTTCTGGGTGAAGACCTCGGCAACCCCCATCTCCTTGAGTCGGGGGATATCATCATCGGGAATAACCCCACCGACAACGACAACCTTTTCCCCGATTCCCGCCGACTGCATCTTGCTGAGCACGCGCCCGGAAATTGACATATGCGCACCGGAAAGAATGCTCAATCCGATCACATCCACATCCTCCTGTATGGCGCTCTGCACAATCTGGTCGGCCGTCCGGCGCAATCCGGTGTATATCACCTCCATGCCGGCGTCCCGGAGCTGTGATGAGAGAATGATTGCACCCTTGTCATGGCCATCGAGCCCTGGCTTTGCAATTAAAACGCGTATCTTCTTCTCCCGAATCATTTTAGCACACCCCTCCGCGCACGTACTTCCCTGACTGCTACTTCGCTTCACCGAAAACGCTTCTGAGAACGTCGCAGATCTCTCCTATGGTTGCGTACTCCCTGACCGCCTCGACAAAAAACGGTATCAGATTGGCCTTCTCATCCCGCGCGGCATTCTCAATCTTCTCGAGAGCTGCCTGCACCTTTTCGGCATCGCGCTCAGCTTTTACCTTCCGGAGATTCTCAATCTGCCGCTTCTCGGCATCCTCTATTCGGTCCCGCCTATAGGGAGATGTCCGCGGCGGCATGACCTCAATCTCGTCCTCCTCGGTGTACTTGTTCACACCAACCCATACCTGCTCGCCCGTTTCAAGCTTCCGCTGGAACTCCACCGAGCTCCTGATGATCTCATTCTTCATCCAGCCGCTCTCAACCGCTTTCACGGCGCCACCCATCTCATCAATCTTCTCGATAAGGTCAAAAATCTCCTTCTCATAGGCATTCGTCAGATGCTCAACGTAATAGGAGCCGGCGAGAGCATCCTGCACGTCGGCGAGCCTGCACTCCTCAAAGATAATACGTGCTGCGTCGGCAGCGAGCTGCCGGGCTTCAATGCTGTGCCCCAGTCCCAGCGGCTCGTCGAAGGGGGGCTCGAGCGCTGGCGGCTCCCCTATCATCGCTGCGAAGACAGCTCCGATGGCAACACGCACCAGATTGTTCAAGGGCCGTTTCTTCGTGCAGGTCCAGTAGCCGGCAAGGCCGCCTCCCAGTTCCCTGTAGATCCAGTGTGACGGTTTTTTTGAGCCGAAGCGATCCCGCATGATCTTCGCCCACACCCGTCGTGCCGCCCGGCGGCAGGCCGCCTCTTTCAGAACTTCCATACCCCCGCCGAAGTTGAGGAAGGTGGTTCTCCCCACGAACTGATCGATATCGAGGCCGGCATCAATCACCGTCTGGAAGTAGGCAATAGCATTGGCGAAGGCGAAGGCAACGGCCTGCACCCTCGTTGATCCGGCTTCTCTGATGTGATACCCGCAGATGCTGATCGTGTTCATCGCAGGCAGCCGTTCCGTGCAGAAGGTTATGGTGTCGCGAATCATTCGCATCGAGTGCTTCACCGGAAATATCTGAGTTCCCCGCGCTACGAACTCCTTCAGGATGTCGTTCTGCGGCGTTCCCTTGAGCTTTTCAAGCGGAATGCCCCGTTTTTCCGCAAGAGCGATGTACATGGCGATAATGATGTTGGCAGTTGCGTTGATAGTCCAGTTCGAAGCAATCCGGTCGATATCCATATCACCGGTGAACGCCTCATAGATGATCTCAAAATCCTTGAGGGTATCGATCGCAACACCGACACGGCCCACCTCCCCCTCCGCGAGCTCATGGTCGGAGTCGTAGCCGATCTGCGTGGGGAGGTCAAAGGCAATATTGGGGCCTCCTCCCCGAACGGGTGTCTTTCCGCGCTCGATATAGAAGTCACGCATATCCTCGGGAGTCCCGTACCCCGAGTAGCCGAATGCATGCCGCACCGCTTTCCCGGCACCGAGGGTTTTCCCCCTCCCCCACATGGCATTGAGGACCGGAATGGCAAACCTTCCTGCCGTAAAGGGGTACTCCCCGGGAAACCCAACATTCTCGAGAAAATCATGCTCCTCGATGTCCAGGGGGGTGTAATATTCAACCGGTGTCTCTTTGAGGCCGAGACGCTCGGCATTCTTCCTGAGTGTATTCTCCTCCCATTCCTTACGAGCATTTCTTATTTTCTCCAAGTCCTTATCCTGCGATGCCATAGCTGTTCTCCTCTTATAAAACTTAATGCATCAGGCCCGGCAGCCAGAGGCTTATCTGTGGAAAGATGATGAGCAGGATCAGTCCGATGAGCTCAAGGATCACGTAGGGAAGCGTTCCCCGGAGAATGGTTCCCATATCCACATCGGTGGTGATGCTGGCAAGGGTGTAGAGGTTGAGCCCGATAGGTGGTGTTATAACCGCCATTTCGATATTCGCGATCATCAGGACGCCAAACCAGATGGGATCCCAGTTAAGCGCCAGAACGGTCGGGAGGAGTATGGGGGTACAGACCAGCACCATTGAAGCGCCGTCGATGAAACAGCCCAGGAAGAGAAGCATGAGCTGGATCATGATCATGGTAACCCAGGGTGATACCTGCATGGCGACAATGAACTGAGCGAACATATCCGGTATCCGGACGATGTTCAGGAACTGGGTAAAGACAATTGCGCCGATGAATACAATTAGAATGAGCGCGATGGTCTGTGCGGTGTTGGCAAGTGTTTCCTTGAAGATCTTCCAGTTGAGACTCCGATAAATGAAAAAAGCGATGGCATAGGCGCCGATAACGCCGATGGCAGCCGATTCCGTGGGTGTCGCGATGCCGAGATAGATGGAACCGAGCACAATCACGATAAGCAGCAGTGCCGCCCATAATCGCTTCAGCGCTTTGATCAGCTCCTTTCGATCAGCTTCAATGGAATCCCTGCGGCGGGTCGGATTTCTCAATTCCATGATGACAACATAGCCACACATCAATGCGGCAAGCATAATGCCGGGCAGAATGCCGGCGGTGAAGAGCTTCGCGACCGATTCGTGTGCAACTGCACCGTAGAGAATGAAGAGCAGACTTGGTGGTATCATCATCGAGAGGGCGCCGGGTGCGCAGACCGCGCCGGCAGCAATCTTGGGATCATACCCCCGTTTCAGCATCTCCGGCAGCGCGATAACGCCGATGCTCGCCACGGCAGCGATGCTGATGCCACACATGGCCCCGAACACCGCCATCGCGATGATAGTGCCGATAGCGAGCCCGCCGGGAATGCGGCGGAAGAGATAACTCATCGCAGCGTAGAGATCGGAGCCGATACCGCTGCGAAAAATGATTTCACCCATGAGCATAAAAAGGGGCGCGGCGACCAGGGTGAAGCTTGCCACGGTCCCGAAAACCGTCGTCTGCATCACCGAGAGCGCCTTGAAGCCGCCGGTGAGCACAATACCCAGCAGACCGGAAAAGCCCAGCGCGAGGAAAACGGGGCTCCCCAGGATGATGAAAACGATTGCAATTAGAATGCACAAAAGTGCTGCCGTCATTGTTCCCATTACGCCCTCCCCTCGCGGTAATACCCGATAACCTCGCCGATTGAATCAATCGTATCGAAAATCGATTGCAGTGTTAAGAAGGTCATCCCGAGAGGAACGAGGGCATAGGGTATGACCAGCGGCGTTTCAAGAAGCGTATTGGACATCGAATTGAGGGTATAGGCGGTAATGCAGAGCTTGTAGGACTCGATACAGATAAGCAGACTGAATATCACGGTAAGCATCACGAAGAGGAGATTCAGGTGCAGCTGTACCCCTTTGGGAAACTTACTATAGAAAAATCCCATTTTGATATGGGCCTTTCTCCGCTGCGCTTCGGTGATACCGGCGAAACAGAGATACACCAGCAGATACTCGCTTATCTCAAGTGCCCAAATCGTCGGACGCGCGAACAGATATCTCATACAAACATCATAAAAGATAATCAGGGCAAGAATGAACAGTATCCACTCCGAGCTCTTTGCGAAAAGGGCAAAGAGCCTCTGAAAAAGGGACTTAATCCCCCCATAGATCTTTTCCATCACGTCTTCAATCCCCCCTTCACCGTGTTCGGAATCGTGTCATAGCTGATTTGAGATTCCAAAATGAGGAACAGTGGATCATGCCAATCAGAAGTAAACGATGTCCATCAGGAGAGCGCTACCGCGCCTGCTCGACGTATTGCAGCGCCTTTTTGCCGATCTCGTCTCCGACCTTCTCCACCCACCAGTCGACAACGGGTCTGCTCTTCTCCTCGAATGCTTTTATCTCTTCCCTGGTGAGATATATTGAATCCATACCGACTTTCTTGTAATAGGGTACGACGACCTTTTCGAGATTGTACTTATTCATGATCAGTTTAACCATCTCCTTCTCCCAGTGAGCGCCGGCTTCGAGAATTACCTTCCTTACATTTTCAGGCCAGCTGTTCCACTTATCAAGAAGCACGTAGAACGGCGTCGAGACAAAGGAGAGAGGATGAACGAGCATGTATTTGCAGTATTCCTCAACGTCACGACCGCGAGCGGTCCAGGGATTGGTAAGAGTGCCGTCGACTATTCCGCGCTGCAGCGCCATAGGAACTTCGGCGGACGGGAGTATCACCGGTACTGCTCCCATGAGCTTGACGACCATAGCCTCAACCTTGCCGGCAACCCGTATCTTCAGCCCCTTCATATCATCCGGAGTGCGAACCAGCTTATTCTTCGTCCAGAGATATTCCGGAATACAGCCGGCGGCAGCGATCTGGAAGATGTTCTTCTCCTTGAGCACCTCGTTTTGAAGCTCAGCGAGGGGCGTCCCCATTTTCAATGCACGGTGGCTGTGAAACATATCGTTCGCCCAGACAGGTATCGACTGAATGCCCAGTATCGGCAGCGAACCGAGCATGTACGGCGCCGTCTGGAAGATAATATCAGCCGTTCCCGCATGAAGCCCGGCGAGGAGCTCCGGTCCTTTCAGGAGCGTCCCCCCCCAGTACATCTCAACCTGAACGATGCCCTTGCCCAGCTCGTTCACCTTGTCGAGGAATATCTTTCCATCCTCATAGACCAGCGGGTAGCCAACCGGGATATAGGTTGCCATGATGAGCTTCATCTCGCCGGTGACAGGCGCAGGTTTTTCCTTTTTACATCCGGTAGTGCCGAATACCAGAAAGAGCGCAGTAATGATGACAACAACACGATTTATAATATAATTCAACATAGAAATGTCCTCCTCACCGTTTTGTTATACGAATTTCCTTACTATTACTCATAAAACAGCCTTTAAAAGATATTAGCATCAATCAGTACAGGATGGTGCTCTGAAACGGTCGTAAATCGCTTCAGTCCATCATTGCATGGAAACTCCTTCCTCATATTCAATCTTCCCGAGTAAACTGCCAAGCCAATCCTTTGTCTTATCCATAACGGTCGGTTTATTGAAGGTTAACTGACAGGTCGCTTTTTTTTCGGAATTATAGCCAAATGCCTCTGCCGTATAGGTGCCCGCGGGAATGGGCGGCCCCATAATAACAATAGAAGCTCCCTTTTCGCCAAAATTAACATCAGCCCGCAATATGTTGAAGATCTTCTCCCGTTTTTCCACTATTGCCTTGAACAGGCCGTTCTCATCGGTTTTCCCGAAACCGATGGGAATGTTAACCTCTCTGTTCTCTTCCTCATTTCCCGAGAGGACCACCATGATTTTCTCATCAGGATCAAATCCCTTGCCGCGAAAGATAATTTCTGTTCCTACTAATTTCGCAACCCCGAGCCGTATCACATCGGGTTCAACGATAAGTTGCGGCCCCTCGACTGCACTATCGAAATCCTTCGGTTTCTGCGTTTCAGATTCACAACCAGCAATTACCATGAGAGCAATAATCAGCATGATACCATTAAAACACCGTTTTCTGGACGATTGACCTTTCTCTTTCATGATTTCTTCCTCCTCTTTTATTTATTACCGGGGCACGTATTCGTGCAATAGAGGATACGAACAAGAACAGAATACTGCAATTCCAATTTGAGGTCAAGTGAAATCAATGCCGTCCACGAGATTTAGATCTCAATTATCAACCGGCATACATGAAATAGCATTCTTTTCTTATCGGGAAGCATTTTCATCCGGAGCTTCTTCTTTTTCCATTTGAAAAATAATTCGATGAAGCAACAGGCGCTCCCTCTGACAGCAATTGCAACTACCGGTAAGCCAAAATTATTATTCACCTCTTTTACGGTTCACCTTTCGCACTATCGCGCAACAGGACAGCTCTCAAGTGCTGTTGCAACAGGTTCATGGTGGTTTTTATTGATACCCTTCGGGAATAAACGTGTAGAGAACTTACACCCTCAAAGAATCCCATGTGACTCAATGGTTCATTCACATCTACCATGATGTCACATTTGTCAAGTAAATAATTAGAGTAACTAATATTTAATTATGCTAAATATTAGTTAAAAAAACTACTTCCCCGCCTCATCGAGAAGAGCTTTTGAGAAAACAGTAAATGATTCAACTCCTTGGACAAGCTCTTCATCAGACAAATTTCTAAGCGCTTTTTGAAGATACTCATATTTTATCTTATTGATCTTTTTAACTGTCTTCAACCCCTTTTCGGAGAGCTCTACATGTATCACTCTCCGATCTTCCGTGCTGTTGCTTCTCTTTGCATAACCATTTCTTACAAGCCTATCAACAATTCCCGTCACGGTTGGATAACTCACTTCAAGATTTTCCGCAAGCTCCTTCATGTTGCAATACTTTAACGTATAGATGGTGGTCAGTGCAAAGTACTGTGGGAGGGTAATGTCGAGATCTGATATTCCCTTAATTTGATTCCACTTGATTCGCTTCTGATAGAGATCAATAAGTTTCTGAATCTTGGTGGTAATATCTTCAAATTCCTTTTCTTTCATTTTATCATCAGAGAACAGTATTGTTATTTGATATGTTAATAAGCTATTGTTATCCGGTTCCGACGTCAAGCAATAAATAGCTTTCCAATAAGGTGAGAGATGAGGAACAGTGATGCTCTTCGTTGCATTGCCGTAAGGGTGGGTCATCTCAAGTGAAAAGGGATTGACAGAAGGGAATTTCTGAACTAATGGGAAAAGTCAAGCTTACTATTCATCGAAGAGGAGAAACGGACGAAAGATGCGGCGGATTTTTGAAACCGCCGATTGACGCCGATGGAACCAGTTTAAGAATGGTGACAGGTTACACGTCACCCGTTGCGTATTCCTCTATCATTCGCCACCGATATAACCATATGTGTTATCGGTGAAATCTGTGGTTTCGACACCTCTGGAATAACGCTCATTCCAGTACCGAAAAGATACACAACTACAGGAG
>CAZZCF010000069.1:13796-20833 GCA_964652955.1 uncultured Leptospirales bacterium | reverse complement strand
TTCATCATCATCATGGCGCTGACAGTCGGCCCGCTCACCGAGGAGATCTTCTTTCGATATTTTCTCTTTCTGCAATCGGGGAGGAGATACGGATACCTCCTCTGCGGGCTGGTTTCATCGCTCCTCTTCGCTGCCGTCCATCTGCCCGGGAGCTTTCTCATTTTTCTGAAATATCTGTTGTGCGGCGTGCTTCTCTGCGGAATCTGCTATTTCCGAAAATCGGTCTTTCCTGCTCTCTGCGCGCACGCGATAGCGAACCTGACTGTCATCATCATGTGAATTTCAGGCCGTTATAAGTATATTACCGATACCGTGCCGGCAAAACAGCGGTAGTGACTTCCCCCGAATAATATCATTCATAATTCAGAAAACCAAAATAACGGATACGGAGCACACCCGCTTCTATAATTTAGCTTCTTTTATTCCCAATGAAAACATCCACATACTTTAAATGGGAAGAAGACCGGAAAGGGACGAATGCCGAATCGGAGCAAGAAGGATATTCAACACCTGGCCTCGCTCGTACCGCGCTGAATAGCTTACAAAACAAAACCTTCTTTTAAGACTCACCGGACAATAAGACTTCAGGCAATACTATTTCTTCAATTTGCTGATAATATACAGGAGAACGAGTGCTCCCACTAGCGCAGCGATAATTGATCCTATTATGCTGTGGGTGCTGATGCCCAGCAACCCGAAGATGAAACCGCCGACAAAAGAGCCGATAATTCCGATGACGAGATCCCAGACGAGACCGTATCCGCTCCCCTTCCAGATGACACCGGCGAGCCATCCCGCCACGAGGCCGACAATGAGAAGAATAATGAGGCTGCTAATTGACATGGCATACTCCCCGCTAATATAATAATATTTATTGAGCAATTCTTATGGAAATGGGTTCTCACAATTATTATACAATGAAGAAAATAACGCAAATACTAAATCGTTTTCTCTTTTACGGAAATCAACATCCAAGTAAGCGCCTATAACAAAATGAATAAGGGAGAAGAGGGAGTCCTGCCTTATCACAGGAGTTCATCACAATTCGAATACGGGTGATGCCCGAAGGGAATTCCTGTAGAACTGAGAAACGAGTTAAACCGGAGCATCGGTGAAATCCATACTCTCCATCACCCTCACAGATCATCATGCAGCATCTCAATATACTCCTTCAGGTCACTGATGCCCTCTCCCAGGGCGCTGGCTTCGTCAAAACGCTTCTCCTCCTTCGCCTTCTGGTATTTCTCGACCAGTGACCGCATGCTCTTCATCATGCCGTCAATTTCACCATCGAGCGGCTCCTCCACCTCCTTCTCCGGGCTGTACTTTGCGAAGCTGCTCTCCATGGTTGCAAGTTCTACAATCTCTCCCCAGCGCGGGACGGAGGTCTTATACTGATAGCGCTCCTCGATGAGCTGTTCCAGATTCAACGAGGCGCGCTCCTCGCCGTGCACAACAAAAACGTGCTTCGGAGCCTCTTTCAGCTTGCTCATCCAGTCGAGCAGACCGTCCCTATCGGCGTGCGCCGAGAAACCGCCGAGCGTATACAGCTGTGCGTTCACCTTCACCTCCTCGCCGTAGAGCCGCACCTTTTTCGCGCCGTCAATAAGCCTTCTGCCGAGGGTGCCCTCGGCCTGATATCCCACAAAAATAATACTGGACTCGGGCTTATAGAGATTGTTCTGGAGATGATATTTGATCCGGCCCGCCGTGCACATCCCGCTCGCCGAGATGATAATCGCCCCCTTCGCCTCCTTATTCAGCCGGATCGATTCCTCGGCGGTCCTCGAATAGTTGAGATTCGGAAAGTCGAGCGGGCTGTTACCGGAGAGGAGTATCTCCTTCGTCTCCCGATCGAAGCAGTCGGGATGCCGCTTGAACACCTCCGTGGCGGAGATGGCGAGCGGTGAATCGATGTAAACGGGAATTCTCGGCAGCTCACCGGAGGTGAAGAGCTTCCCCAGGGTGTAGATTATCTCCTGCGTCCGTTCAATGGCGAATGAGGGGATAACGATATTCCCTTTCTTATTGTACGAATCGAGAATGATATTCTTGAATTCCTCATAGGTATCCTTCTTGCTCTTGTGCAATCGATTCCCGTAGGTCGATTCTATCAGGAGAATATCGGCTTCCTCGGGACGCTCGGGATTCCTGACAAGCGCCTGATCGCTCGAGCCGATATCACCCGAAAATATAAACTTCGTTGTTTCCCCCTTTTCATCAACCCAGAGCTCGATGAAGGACGAACCCAGTATATGTCCATCATCCCTGAAGCGTGCCTGAACGCCGGGGAGCACCTCAAGCATCTCGCCGTATCTCACCGGCACGAAGTACTGCATGGTATCCTCGGCATCCTCCACCGTATAGAGGGGATCCACCGGTTCCTTCCCCAGCCTCTTGTTCCGCTTGTTCACCCATTCCGCATCCATTTCCTGAATATGCGCACTGTCGGGCAGCATGATGGAGCAGAGCTCGACGGTCGCATTCGTGGCATATATCGAATTGTGGAATCCCTTCTTGACCAGCTTCGGGATGAGACCGCTGTGATCGATATGCGCATGGGTCAACAGGAGGGCGTCTATGGATTCGGGCGCGCGGATCAGATCGAGGGAATTCCGCTCCCGCAGAACTCTCCTCCCCTGAAACATACCGCAATCAACCATCACGGTGAAGTGCTCACCGGTAATAATATAAGACGAGCCCGTAACCGTTCTCGCGCCTCCGACAAACTCAATCTGCATTATACACTCCTTGACCGGCAGGTGCCCGCGAGGATGGCGGGCACAATACCTCAGAAATTTTTTGATTCGCTGACAATACTCCCATCCATCAGCGTGATGGTTCGCTCCGTTAAATTTGCGATGTCCTTATCGTGGGTAACGATGATAATGGTTGTCTTATTCTCCCGCCCCATATTGAGGAGGCTCTGAATGAGAATACGGGAATTCTCACTGTCCAGATTTCCCGTCGGTTCATCGGCGAGAATAATATCCGGCTTCCCGACAATAGCCCGTGCGACTGCAATTCGCTGACACTCGCCGCCGGAGAGCTGTGCGGGTTTATGGGAAGCCCGTTCGGACATGCCGAACCGATCCAGGAGCTCAACCGCCCGCTGCTTCGCCTCCCGTTTCCCCACACGCCGGATGAGAAGGGGCATCATGATGTTCTCCACTGCGTTGAACTCGACCAGGAGATTGTGCAACTGGAAGATAAAGCCGATATGTCGATTTCTGAACACCGAGCGATCCCTGACGGAAAAGCTCGAAACCTCACGCCCCAGCAGCGATAACCGACCCGACTGGAAGCCGTCGAGACAGCCGATGATGTTCAACAGGGTTGATTTGCCGGCGCCGGAGGGACCCACGATGGAGACGATCTCATTATAGCCTATGGCAAGGGACAGTGCCTTCAACACCCGCAGCCGGTTCCGCCCGAAGCCATAGATCTTATCAATATTCTCGATAACAATGCTCTTCTTCTCCATCAGCTCCCTCTGCTCCTTATTCATACCGAATCGTATCAACCGGATTCAACCGCGATGCATGCCATGAGGGGAATACTGCAGCAACCGTTGAGAGGAACACCGCAAACACTGCGATGAAAACAATAAACTCGGGATTTATCTCTGTGGGAATGGTATCAATGTAGTAGACGCTCTTGGGAACGAGTGAAAGGGGATTGTAAATGCCCATGTCAAAGGTGCGGTAGACAAAGCTCATAACGGAATTGATATTCCCCTCGACCCAGCGTATAATTGCCTCGAGATTCAGTGATGCCGCAAGGCCGAAGACAACGCCGAGACCGGCACCGATAACGCCGATGAGAAATCCCTCCAGAACAAAAATTATCATAATCGATAAGGGTTTCGCACCCATCGACGTGAGCACACCGATAGCCTTGCGCTTCTCCATGACGACCATCACCAGCGTTCCCATTATCGTAAAACCGGCCGCGATGATAACCAGGAAGAGGATAACCGTCATTATCAGCTTCTCCAGCCGGAGCGCGTAAAAGAGATTCTGATTCCGCTCCTCTGCGGTCATCGTGTGATACTGGAAGCCGATCTGATACTGAATCTGCGAGGATACCTGATCCATCGTATAGATATCGGCGACCTTGACGCCGATTCCCCACACGATATCACCGACGCGATACAGCCGCTGTGCTGCCGGAAGCGATATGATAACCAGCTTGGTGTCAAAATCGTAGTATCCCGTTTTGAAGTATCCGGCGACTCGAAATCGGCCGATACCCGGCGTCACGCCGGTCTTCGCGGTGAGTCGACCCTGCGGAACAACGAGCTCAATATATCGACCAATGTTGATATCATAGTTCCACGCCATCTCGGAGCCGATGAAGATATCGTTCTCCCGTTCAAAGCGCCGGGGCCCCTCGGTGATGAATGTGCCGATATCCTCGGGAAGGTTTCCCACATCGCCGATTCCTCGAATAACGATGGGGCTGATATGCGTCTTATACCGGAAGAGCCCCTGCCCCTGTATGTAGGGGTGTATCGAACGGATACCCGGGACCGTTTTCTTCACCTCGTCAATGACCGACCGGTAATTTTTGATGCCTTCGGCTCCCTCAATTCCGAGCGCACTGACGATGGTAACATGTGCATCAACGTCGAGTATCTTATCCTTTATCTGGCTCTGAAATCCGTTCATGACCGAGATGACAATAATGAGCATGAAGACGCCGATAAACACGATGAAGATGGAGAGTACCGTATTAAACGAGATGAATCCCTGACTCTTCTTTGTCTTGAGATACCGAAAGCCGATAAAGAACTCAAAAAAGCTCACCGCATTATCCCCTCTTCGACTACGACCTGTTGCGCTTTTATCTTTCGAGAAGGTAAAGGGTCCGATTATTTTGTCAAATAGTATTATTTCCTTTTTTTATTTGACCTCCCGTAAACGATTTTTTATAATCGCACCTGTTGTAAAGAGTTACTATCTCGGTTTCATTAAAAAAACTCCGTTTTATCGTACACCATATAAAAAGATTCTTATACATCTTCCGGTCGAGACCGGAAGATGTATACGGCTATTTATAGGAGGCTATCATGCCACGAGGAACCGTGAAGTGGTTCAACAGCAAAAAAGGTTTCGGTTTCATCAAGGGAGAGGATGGTTCCGACGTCTTTGTGCACTATACGGGGATCGCCGGTAATGGATTCCGATCACTCACCGAGGGTGAGAGTGTCGACTTCGAGATCGAGGACGGCGAGAGGGGACCTCGAGCAATAGAGGTAAAGACCGTCTCACCCGCACCGCACAATTCACCGATCTGAGATCATACTGCTCTGCAGCACCCGCAGCCGGGCGTCGAGCGGCGGGATAAACGGTGCGGTGCATTCCCCTGCGTACGCCACCGGTTGCAGGGCATACCCCGGCGAGGAGGCCGTAACGATTCAATACCAGGACTGAGGAGCACACGGATGATTAATACAAAAGGAATTCTCACCTCAATTATAGTGATAACCGGTATCTTGATTCTCTTTCCCCTGTCATACTATTCCAGCTCTGTGACGTATTTTGATGATGAAGAAAATTTTCGTATTCAATCGATATTCTCCACTGAAGATGAGTACATCAACCACATCGTCAAGAACGTCACCTTCGATGCAATTGCATTGCATGTCATTGAGGTCAAGCGCGGCGACAATTTCTGGACAATAGCAAAAAAATACGGGGTGAATATCGATACGCTTATCGGCTCAAACCCCTACTGGGAGACGCTGATAGCCAGGGTAAAACAAAATATCATCGTCCCCTCGCGGAAGGGCGTCATCCATTTCATCAACGATCTCGATGAGATAAATGAACTCGCCAAATTATACGACACAACCCCCGATGCCATTGTCGTTCAGAACCTGTCGCCCCTCTATCGATACTATTACAAGTTTTTCGGCGACATCGGTCCCATCGCGGTCTTCATAAAGGGAGCGCACCCCATAACCATCACCATGACGAAGAGGATGGCAAAGCAGTTTCGCCTGCGGGAGATGTTCCGCTCACCCCTTGGGGGGCGGTTCAGCTCCTTTTTCGGAGGTCGTATTCATCCCATCTTCCGAACGCATCGATTTCACAATGGCGTTGATATCGCCGCACGATACGGGACACTCGTAGGCGCAGCGTGCCGGGGAACAGTCGTTTCAACCGGATGGATGGGTGGATACGGCAAGACGGTGATAATATCACATCCGAACGGTTTCAGAACCCTCTACGGGCACCTCTCCCGAATATATGTGCGAAGGGGACAGCACGTGCACTCCGGCAAGATTATCGGAAGGGTCGGTTCGACCGGCTGGTCAACGGGACCGCATCTTCACTTTACAATCTGGCATAACGGGAAGCTCATCAATCCGATGAAAGTACTCTGGTAGCGCGATGGCTGCCGGGCGTACCGTTTCACGGTCAACAGGCAGTTCGGGTGCTCATCCCGCTCAACTGACCGTATACCCTGCAGGGATTCCACCGCTTTTCTTGATGCGGAGATACCGCTCGTGCGAGACCTCCATGACGGTTTGCGGTGCCCGGGAAAGGATGTCCCACTTCACCATATCATCATATCGTAAAAAATTCTGAAGATAGAAATGCCATCTGAAGAGCGCTATCAGGGCACCCCTTTCGGCAAACTGCTCGACATCCCTCCTCTTATAAACGGTCCGCTTTCCGACGCGTCTCAGTATTTTATCAGGCGTATCAACATCATAATACACCTCCTCGACGACACCGAGCGTGGTTAAGGACTTTTCGGTGCGGATCAGGTAGAAGAGGAGAATATCACCCGGTTGAATCCTCCGTATATTCGCGTTGCCGACATAGGCCTTCTTGATGGCGCTCCCCTCCGCAACAAAGATATAATCATCGAAGAGGTTCTCCCTGCGGCCGGTCGCATCCTGAAAGAGGAGATGATGATACCGGGGCTGTATCGGCACAATGAATTTCTTCACCGATTCTCCATCGTAAAAAGAGGGATAATACCGGCGTGATATCTCAACCGGATTACGGATACCGTCGGGAGGT
>CAZZCF010000069.1:0-13786 GCA_964652955.1 uncultured Leptospirales bacterium | reverse complement strand
GGTTTCAGATCTTTTACGAAGAGGGCTCCTCCTGCTTCGCTCTCAATAGCCGTGAACCCAAAATCCTCCAGCAACTGCACCGTCTGATCCCGCTCGCCGACGCGATACCTGAGCGTTATTCGATCCATTCCGCCCTGCGCCGCATTTTCAACGGCCATCCTGATAAACAGCTCGCCCAGGCTATAGCCGGTGGGCAAAACCTTGAAGAGGGGAACATGCAGCACCCGCTTCGCGGGAACGCCCTGAGATACCGCGGCATCACACGAAAGCATCATGATAGCCCTGATACGCATCTCCTCAAAATATACCCATGCTTCATTCCCGCTGTACGCCGAATCCGAAAACCACTTATCGAAATCGATTATACCGGCTTTTAGCTCATCGAAAATGGGATCACCGACATCCAGTTGCCTGAGCGGAACCCGCCTGAGAACAGCCGCAGAACTCAGCACCATATTTTCGGAAAACTGTTTATCGAAGTGCTTGATAGCCTCATCGACATGCAGAACCCGATCTGAGACCTGAACCCGTACAGCCTTTTTGTGTATCCTGCTGCTGTCAGTTATGAGAAAATCAACTGCATTCTTATACACGCTATATATCAACCGATCCTCTCTCAGTTCCTGCTTCCTGCCGGTCCACTTGATGATGGTTCTGAAGGGGTAATCCTCATCCGGATTTGGCGGAGACGATATCATCTTATAGGAGGCAATCCGGGCTGCAATCTCTCCGGAGTATGCGCCGTGCGAAGAGGGAATCTCACTCGATGAGTGCGGGTGGATAACTATCGCAACTCCGTTTCCTTCAAGCAGGTCAAGCAGTTTCCCGAAACTCACAGAAGAAGAGTCGCCATCAGTATCACATATCTCGGTATCAATCAGAACTCGCATAACACCCCTCCGCATCAGTTCCAATGGGGAGGTGCGATGATTTTTGCATATCCGAAGGCGATTTGTCAAACAAAATACCCCGCAGAAGAGCATCCGTTCTCAAAGCACACCTCGAGATATTACGCAGAATGGGTACCCAAGAAAACAGGAGTTCTATTTATCCTTCGGGAACCTCTGAAAAATGCAATTTATGAGATACCTATCAATAAATTGCATAATGATAGAGCATTTCGATATTCTCGCTTTTTTTGCGACCAGTACGATGTTGGAAGCGCCGGCGGGATGTGCGAAAAAAGCTGGCCAAAGGAACTGCAAATTCAGATAAAGATTGGATTGCTTCTCATAAAAAGGGGGTGGTTAGAGGTATAGCCCCTTCACGGACGGTGCAGGTGGGGAAAAACCTCACTGAATACCGTGTCAGCGGCACCATGCATGCAAATAATCAATAAAAAGTAACATAATCCTTCGCAATGTCAAAAACCGAATAGTAGTCGAGGTCGATATCCTTTCGCCTGATTTGATTGATAAAGTTCCTCATCTCTTTTTGCATGCCGGCATTACGCAGAGTCTTCACCGTATCGCCAATCAGAAAGGACACAGAATCAGGAGTGGGGAGTTTGCACGTCGGTTTCTCCATAACAATCCTTCCCCTCAAGGTGTCTCTTTCACAGAGTATAACTATTAATAAAATACTGTCCTTTCAGGTAAAATTCAAGTTTTCAATATAATATTGTTAAAAAATGAGTATATTATCTCCGGTGTACCCTCCTTCTGAGCAACCGCTCCGCTCTGGTTAACTGTCCATCTTTTCGGTACAGCCTGATGAGCGTCCGCATCACCTCCCTGTCCATCGGGTTGAGCTCACGGGCGCGGGAAAGTGATTGAATGGCTTCGGCATATTTCTCCATATTTTCATATACCAGCGCGATATAATAGTACACCTCAACCGTCTTATTTCCGAGCTTCTCGGAGAGAAGAAGAGACTGGAGCGCCTCCCTGTATCTTCCGAGCTTATAATATGAAACGCCACGCATATAGGTGAGCTGCAGGTCATCCTCAATCCGAAAACGGGAGAGCTGCTCGATAATGTCCACATAGAGCTTTTTCTGAAAGAGCACCTCGATAGACCGTGCCAGTAATATCCGGTTGGGGTTGTCGTCGAGCGAACGGAGGAGGAGTCGAGCCCCCTTCTCCGGATCCTCCTTATCCATATAGTACAATCCCGCGATCCGTTGTATCTCACTGTTCCGAGGGAAAAGGAATAACATATCCTGAAGGTAACTCCTCAGGGAATCGTAATCCTCGCTCTTATAGAGGCGCCACGCCTTATCAGCAGCCTGTTCAGGATTCACCTTCTTGAAGGTTATATAGTAAGTCTTCAAATAGAAGGAATAGATCTCCCTGCTGTATAGATAGGACAAGATGCCTGTCAACAGAACGATGAAGATGAAGATATATCGAAATTTCATTCTATTATATTACTACTCTTTCCCGCATTCTCATGAGAAAAAGCCTCAACCGGCATTACTCTCCAAAGGAGACGTCGACGTGCCGCCCGAGGGTAAATCATGATACGATTTTACCAATTCGTCCACAAAAAAAAACAATACGGTGCCGGAATCCTCTGATCGGCACACCCCCCTGCAAGCCGGTGAGAGGAAATCTCAAATCAAAAATTTTAATTGATCTCAAGGGGGAATACACGTATATGTCTTCCTATCCGAACAATCGGCGTGTTTCTGGTATCAGTACCGAAGCAGATCGCCTCCGGGGAGGGGGATCCTTTGCGACATCCTTTCTGTAAATCCTCCCCGAGCAGGATGTAGAAGAAGCGGAATCATATCGGTGCAATCGGGACAGCGCGTGCCCGTTTAAAAAAAATTTCCTTTTTTAAGCGACACGTTCGTATTATACTATGGAGAAGGTAAAGATGAAAAGGGGAATATACCTCATCGTGATGGCTCTCTTCCTCGTCTCGGCAGGATACGCTCTCACCGGCGAAGAGGCGATATCAAAATTCAGAAATCGCATGCGCAGCATAAAGACCATGAGCGGCAACATATCCTGGACTCACTCGTCAGGTGAGATGTATTCAGGCAGCTTCAAGTACATGGCGCCCGGCAAAATTCACGTCACGCTCGACAGCCCGTCAGGCAAGACAATCGTATCAAACGGGAACACCCTCTGGGTATATGATGTGGCAAACAATATCTGCGGCATTCAGGATCTGGGAAAACCCGGTTCAGGCGGTATAATCGGCATGATCAGCGGATATATGGGAATAGCGACTCCCAGCTCTTCCGGCTATACCATCAAGCTGAGAAATGATGAGAAGTACTATACCGACATTATCCTTCTCGTTGACTCGAGCTTCCTCCTGAGAAGGGCGCTTCTCAAAACCGGTACCGACAAAACGATTATGATATTCCTCTCGGGAGTCAGAACGGGAGTCACCTTCAACCCCGGCATCTTCACCTTTCGCGTCCCTGATGATGCACAGATAGTCAACACCCCTTTCAATATCAGATAGGGTTCATTCGGCACCGGAGAGACGGTTGGGTGACCCCTCGACGGAAAGGGGAAACCGTTCTCCCTGCTGTAAAACGAAGAGATAATTCGCTGAAGAGAGAAAGAGGAATCGCCTGTGAAATCGATACATCTCAAATACCTGTTCTGCATTGCTGCCTTCATCCTCTTCATATACCCGCTCCCCCTCTCGGCACAGGAATGGGACGAGGCGCAAAAAGAAGAAAAGCTGTACTTCAATTATATCGGTTTCACAATCAGCAGTGGACTCAATCAGATCGAGTACACCGACTGGTTTGTTGACCGGAGAGATACAAAAAACATATCGGGGACCTTCTTCTCCGGCGGTCTCATACTTGACATCTTTGTCGACCAGTTTGTCGGCGAGTTCATGCTGCAGTATGTCTACAATGCGAACGATGCAGATACCTCGCTGCAGCACCTTTCGTTCACAACCATCGGCAAATACGCCTATGCGTTAAACAGAACCTTCACCCTCTCTGCAGGGCTGGGGCTCTATATGGAAACTCCACCCGCCGATAAGGAGTACGATGGCGGCGGGGGATTTCTCGCAACGCTCGGTGTCTTTACCACCCTCGGACCTGACTATAAGATCGTTTTCGATCTGCTCGGGAGTTACGGACATTTCGGCATCGGTGACGGTTCCCGAAAAACAACCTACGGAGCAAAAATCGGCATCGTCTATAATATTGGAAGACTATAAAGACCGCCCTGCTGCATCCGCGAACACATCACAACCGGGAAAGGGGTCCCTGAAGGGGGACCTCGGGCAGCTTCTCACCCCTTCACTCACTTCCCTGCTCCTCTCCTGTTCGGCAATTCTGATTACCTATGCCATGAACCTCGGCGTCATGGCAGAATTCATCCTCGGAGCGCTCTTCCTCCTTCTGGCTGGAATTTCCGTTCAAATGCTCAACCGTCTCGAAGCCGGAAAGGGATCTGATGATTCTCGGGACATTGAGCGTGACCGGGAGAAAACCGACATATCGCAACGAATCTCACCGACCCGTGCAGCTTCAATCCTCTTTCCGATCCTCATCGCCCTCCTCATGGTCATGCAAGTTCGCATCATTCTGGACGATTCATTCCCCGCGAGCGGGTGCATGCGGGCTGAGGTCGCTTCAGTGACACAGCTCAGATACAATCAGCAGGTGATACTCATGCACCGCGTAACGGAAGAGAACGGCACGGAGCGAACGGTTCAATCAGTCGCATACTGCCCCTCCCATCTTGAGATACACCCCCTTGATCGAATCGAGACCACGAAAGCACCGCAACATCTCGATCCTCAATCCGGCACATCGTTTCACCGATACCTCATTCGCAGGGGATACCGGAATCTGTTTCATCTCAGGAGCACGGCGGTTACCGTTCTCAAGAGAGCTGCTCCCGATCCACGACGCAAGATGAGACAGGTGATCGAAAAGTCACTCACCGGTCTCTTCAATCCCAAAACAGCCTCCATCCTGAAGGCTCTCTATTTCGGCAACAAGAACCATATAAAGAAATCCGTCCTCCGCGATTTCACAGAGGCAGGCGTTCTGCACATTCTCGCAGCGAGCGGACTTCACGTCGGAATCATCGCTTCAATTCCCTTCATGCTCCTGGGTATGGCGCGGGTGCGGAGAAATCTCATCCTCCCGATCACCACCGCCGTGCTGCTCCTCTATCTCTATATCACCGACGTGCCGGTGTCCCTCTTCAGGGCATGCGTGATGTTCACCCTGTACACCTTTCAGCATCTCCTTGACTGTGACCGTAATATTTTCAATACCCTCTTCCTGTCGGCAATCATCATCCTCCTCGTCCATCCCTATGAACTCTACAGCCCCGGTTTCCAGCTCTCCTTCGGGGCAACCTTCGGCATACTCCTCCTCTTCCGGAGATACCGGCAAACCCTTTCGTTTCTTCCCGCTCCCATCGCAAGCTCAATAGCACTGACGCTCGCAGCGTCGCTTTTCGCCACCCCCATTATCTGGCTCCACATGAGAGAGATTCACGTCACCGGGATTCTCTCGAACCTGTTTGCGGTTCCCGGGATAGCACTGACGCTCATCTCCTCTCTTGCAGCGATTGCCCTGTGGCCCCTCGTCCCCTATCTCTCACGGGGGATAGCATATCTGACGGAACAGCTCATTGAGCTCATTCATGCGCTCATCACGATCGTCTCGGGATGGAACCCCCCGCCTGAATCAGCACTCTCACCAGAACGCCTTGTCCCCTACGCGCTCATGCTTCTCCTCATACCTGTCATTCGCCGGCGCCGGTTACTGGCACTATCGATTATGATATCATATCTCCTCTCGATATTCATCTTCGGCGGCAGCGGCAGGAACAGCAGCAGGATCATTCTGCTCAGGAATTCCGAATCACGGGTGCTCGCCGTTCAAAAGGATGATACGGTGTACCTGACGGGCACCCTCGGGAATTTCCCAGATGCCAGAAAGATGAGCGCCGTCCTGTCAGACGGGACTATCAACCGTATTCACCTCTACCTTGCCGCAACGGACTACCGGACGATCGCGCTCTTCACCTATCTCATAAAAAAAACTCCTGTTGCCACCTGCAGCATCCCTGCCGATTTCATCCTGGCCGGATATCTCAAAACATTCTTTGACACCCTCGACATTGACGGGATCCCTCTTGCCATACAGGAGGTTCCGACGGTATCGGTAACAGCGCATCGATACGACGAACAGTTCTGCAATGCGCTCGCTGCAATTGAGCAGAAGCCGCTGATAAATCTCCGTACCCTGTACCGTATCATCGACGGGATCCCCGCACAACGGATTCACTTACTCGGAAGGCGCGTATCGGAAAGATCAATCCTCATACTGGACGAAAAAATGCCGTTCAACGATTAATACTGAAATACCGGCAGAAAGAGCAGAACCCCTCTCATCACGGGAACGCACATTAAAAAATCACAATTGACAAAATAGATATAACTATAATAATTCAGATAAGCAGGGGCAGCAGAAGTCCCTCAGCAATAGCACACCGTCAGACACACCCGGGGCAGAGAGGGTGGATCACGTTTCGAAGAGAGTTAGACAATATCAGATGCCTGCTTTTAACTCAGCAGAACTGGCTCATCGAATCCAGAATGGAGAATCGGTAACGCTCTCGTTCAGCTTTCCCAACGAGCATGTTATCAAGCACTTTAATTCACTCTTCGCCCACATTCTCGCCAAAGTGGATCTCATATACCTTCTGGACACGCTGATAACTATTTTCCGTGAGATAATTATCAATGCGGTCAAGGCAAATGCCAAGCGGGTATTCTTTACAAAAATGAATCTCGACATCACCGATCCGAACACCTATGAAGAGGGAATAAGCTCCTTCAGAGAGAATGTTATCGGCAACCTCGAATCCATCGCCGATGATCTGAAAAACAGCGACTACCGGGTGAACATTAAAATCAGGCAGGTAGAAGACGGCATCAGAATCGTTGTTACCAACAATGTTCCCATTCTCCCTGAAGAGATGGAACGGATCAACATACGCAAAGAGAAGGCGCTGGGCTACAATGACTTTACCGATGCCTATGATGATGTGTACGACAGCACGGAGGGAGCGGGGCTCGGGATTGTCCTCGTTACGCTCCTCCTGAAAAACTCTGGAATCGATGTTCAATCGTATACAATCATCACCGACGGGAAGATAACGCAGACATCCCTCACGGTTCCTTTTCAATTACGCCCCTCCCGGATCACCACTGAAATCAAGGACCAGATCATCAAAGAGGTGCAGGGAATCCCCACCTTTCCCGAGCACATCCTCGAACTGCAGCGATTGTGCGCTGATCCCGATGCCGACATACAGGCCATTGCAGAGAAGATAAAAATCGATCCGGCAATGACGTCCGATCTGCTGAAGCTCTCTAATTCGGCGGGCTTTATCACCGCCAAGCGAATTGAGAATGTCAATGAGGCGATCATGATAATCGGCTTGAAGAATCTGAACTCAATTCTCGTCGCCTCGAGCGCTCGACGAATACTGGATAAGCGGTTCACCCGCTTCGAACAGATCTGGAATCACTGCAACAAGGCGGCATTCTATGCACGTGCCATCAGCCTGAAGTATAAGCTCGCCGACATTTACGAAAACTCCTATCTCGCCGGCCTCCTCCACGATTTTGGAAAGATCGTGCTTCTCTCAACCAATCTCGAGCTGACAAACTGGATAGCCGACATCATTCAGAACAGGAAAATACGAACCTCGACCGTTATGGAGGAGATTTCAATCGGGATCAGTCATTCGACGATCGGCGAGCTCATCGCAAAGAACTGGAATTTTCCCGAGTATCTCGTAGAAGCAATCAAATATCATCACGCACCACTGAGCGCCCAGGAGAAATATCGGGATCTCGTATTCACAACCTATCTCGGAAACATGTTCTGCGGCGTGGAGAGCAGAAAATACAACTACTTCTTTATTGAAGATGAGGTTCTGGAGCGATTCGGAATAGCGGACGAGTATTCATTCAACAAACTCCATGAAGAACTCAAGAACAAGCTGGACAACCAGATACATTTAGTGTGATACACCCTGAAGCAGACCTCTTATGGGCACCTACATACTGTCAGATACACCGTCCGGGATGAAGACGCTCATCTATTCGAATACGAAGGAGATCCGCCTTCACTCGGCATACCACCCCCTTCGGGAAGCTGAGCGATCGGTTGACGCCTTTCAGAAGGGAAGAGCAAATCTGATAATCGTCTGCGGCCTTGGTCTGGCATACCATATTGCCGTGCTGAGAAAGAGGTTCCCCCGGTGCCAGGTCATCGTCATCGAGAGGGATGCGGAGGTCATCGATCTCGCACGGACGGCGGTTCCCGATCAGATCACGGGTATTCCCATCATCTCCTCGGAGAGTGATATCATCCCCCTCTTCGAAACCCTGAATCTTGCCGCCTTTACCGGGATCGCCAGTTATCATCACCGTCCCTCCTATGCGATGGATGCACCCTTCTACGATGCACTGATCCGGGACATCAATCAGTACCTCTCATCAAAGCTGAGTGATATGCTCACCCGTTTCGAATTCGAGGAGCGGTGGATTGAGAATATATTCTCGAATCTTCCGACCCTCCTCGGCACGCCGACCGTATCACAGCTCTTCGGGAAATTCCGGGGATATCCGGGAATCATCGTTTCAGCGGGACCATCACTCCGCAGCAACGTCGCCCTTCTCCGGCATCTCGAAGATCGTTCGCTGATTGTCTCCGTGGACACGGCGCTCAAGGTGCTCCAGAAGAGCGGCGTCTCGCCGCATATGGTCATGACCCTCGACTCTCAGCGATACAGCATAAAGCACTTTCTCGGGCTCCGGGACCATCAGCCGGTGCTCCTTGCGGATATGGTAAGCTATCCCCGGATTCCCGATCTGTATAGCGGAACCGTGGTAATGAGCACCACCTCGAAATACTATACGGACAGCGACGGTGCGCTCAAACGGGAGACGACACCGCTCATCGAGTGGATAGAAGAGCACACCGAATCTATCGGCGATATACAGTCGGGCGGTTCAGTGGCAACGAGCGCCTTCGATCTGCTCCTCAACCTGGGGTGCAATCCGATAATCCTGATCGGACAGGATCTGGCATATACCGGAAGGGAGATACACTGCAGCGGCACCTATCACAACGAAGAATGGGTTCCTGCCATCAACCGGTTTAACAATCTCGACACTATCAATCAGGGAGTGATACGAAAGCGGCGGATTTCATTCGTGCACGCCTACGGGGGAGCGGGAACGGTTCCATCGGATTTTGTATTTGACCTGTACAGGGGCTGGTTCGCGGATTCGGCAAAGCGGGTACCCGTCACCGTTATCAATGCCACCGAAGGAGGAGCGCGTATCAGCAACACGGTCGAAAAACCGCTCCATGAGCTGATAGAGTCGCTCCCCCGTCCGAAAAGGGAGCCCCGTGCTATTCTCTCCGAATACCTTACCGACAGAGTGGCCGACACCGATGCGATCTATCAGAGCATTACCGCAGCCATCGACGAGATGAGATCGGTCAAAGCGCGATCGGAGGAGCTCCTCCAGCTCGACGATGAGCCTGTCGAAAGCATGGAAGACGTCCTCACGGAGAGCTCCGAACGACTCCTCTCTTCCTTCCTGAAGCGGACCGGAGTCTACCTTGCACGACACACGGACCTGTCTCCGGCAAGAGCACGCACCCTTCTGCTCAACGACATCATCACAGCATCACAGAGAATGGCGAATATCCTGACAAAATGCAAAGAAAAACTCGAAAAAATCCGATAATGCATATAACAGGACACCGAAAGACGGGGAAAAAATGAGAATCGCACTTATATCACTGATTGCAGCACTCTCCCTGAGCTCCCCTGCTCCGGCTGACTATGAAATACATCTCAAGGAGAGCACGATTAACTGGAGCACGGGAGTCATTGTCGCACGGGGTCATTCCTCACTCGCACTTGACGAAAGCGGCCAGCCGCGCGCGTATCACAGCAGAATACCGACGTCGATAAACAAAGCGCGGATTGAGGCATATCAGCAAGCACGGGAGAAAGCTCTGGAGAACCTTATCGCCGCACTGAAATCAATACGGGTGGAACCCGACACCATGCTCGCACATCTTATATCCAACGATACTTTCGCACAGAAGGGACTTGCCGAGCTGATCAACCGGGTCCGGGTAAAGGAATACCCTGCCGCTTTTCTCGGTTCCCGCTGTGAAGCGAGGATCACGCTGGGAGACCTCATCGCATCAATTCCCTACGATTTTCCGGCTAATGATTTCCCCCTCCGCGAAGATGTGCCCATCGCAACGAAGTACAGCTCCCTTATCATTGACGGGAGGGATCTCGACATACTGCCGATGCTCTTCCCCGCAGTCTATGCAGAGGACGGGCTCGAAATATACGGTCGTCACTACGTTGACAGCCGGTACGCGGTGAGGTACGGCATGGTCTCCTACTGCTTCACCGAGGATGAAGCGATCAGAAGCAGAAGGGCGGGCGATCGCCCCTACTTCACCACAGCGCTGAAAAGTATCAAGGGATGTCCCGTCATCGCTGAGCGAGACGTTCGAAAGATATTGAGCAGTCCATACACGATAAATAATTTGAAAAAGTGCCGGGTTATTATTATATTGACGAGAAAGTGAACAGCCATGAATCCCTTAACGAAAATAATTTCGCTTTTTATAAACGGATTAAACCATTTCCTCGAAAGCATTGACCGAAAGACCATCGAGGCAATCAAGCAGTCCTTTTACTTTATAACCTTTGTTGCTCTCATCATTGCAATAATCTTCGGCTACAATTCCGGTAAAAAGGCTGCAAAACGGAGCGGGAAAACGCTCGCCGAGACCACGAATCAGATTTTCTCAGTTGATGTAAAGCGAGAACGCCCTGAAGGAAGATTCTATTCAATGCTCGATTCCGATGCCATACGGGAGATTGATCGGTCCGACTACAATAAGTTACAATTCCCCAGCAGGGTCACTCTTGAGCCGGAAAGCCGGGATGAGCTCGTTGAGCCGGATCTCTTCAAGAAAGAGAAATCTCCCGAGATTGACGTTGACAGGCTCGCCGAGATTGACAGAACTGACGAGAAACCGGAACCATCAATCAAAACACTTCCGAAAAGGGAATCTCCGCCGCGCGATCGAAAGCTCGAAATCATCGACGAGACAAAGGAGAACCGGATCATCAGCGGAGAGGATGCTGAGTCCGACAGGCGCAAAGAACCGGAAGAGATGCGGAGAGAAACGGAAGAGCCCCGTAAAATGAAGGAGTCCCGTCAAGGATCAGAGCTGAATCCACTCGAGAAGCGAAAGGGAGTTATCGAATAATGGAGCGCTCCCGTACTATTATCATTCTGCTTATCCTCATCTCCACCGTCGCGACGGCCCATTCATCCGAGCGGGCAAAGGAAATTCTCACCACCATTCTCGAGAGCAGGCCGGCGCCTTCCAGGGAAACGGTGAAAAAAGATCCGGTTGATGAAAGAGAGGAGAGCGTCTCAAAGCGCGATACCGTAAAGACCGAGGACGCAGCAAAAAAGGAGCAAAGCATCGAGAAGCCAGCGGCAATTCCCAGTCCGGACATGATTCTCTTTAAAACCGGAATAGCGCTTTATAACTCCTCCCTCTACGAAGCATCTCTGAAGAAATTCACCGATCTGCGAACCGAGTACCCCCAGAGCCCCCTGAAGGACATTGCCACCATCTGGGCGGGAAAGATCAATCTCACCCTGCGAAAGCCCGACAGCGCCATCACTGAATTCAAACAGATCAAGGAAGATTCAGGCGAATACCCGGCTGCACTCTATTATCTCGGAGAATCACAACTGATGAAGGGGGCATCGATTCAGGCAATCGAGTATTATTATAAGATCTCATCTCAATTCCCCGAATATGAACTGGCTGACAAGGCGCTCATCAAATTAAGCAGGACGTATCTCTCGGTCGGCAAAGGGGATCAATCCCTCAATGCTGCAATCAAGATAGTGAAGTACTATCCGGACAGGGACACCATTGACGATGCGTACTACTTCATCGGCAAGGTTTTCGAGAAGGACCCGGTCTTAAAAGACATCGAGGTCGCGCGGAAGATCTATCGAATATTTCTGCAAAAAGCGAAAGATAAGAATAATGCTCACTTCTGGAATTCACCGCTGAAGAGGAGAGTTCAGAAGGATCTCAACTACCTTGAAGCGACCTTCTTTAATATGGAACAGTGAAATCTGCAGCACACCGCTACTTCAACGCAATGTTCATTTCAAGCTGCCCAAAGGGACTGTGAAGATTGATACCCAGGGTTGTCTGTTTTATAAGCGTAATGGTAAAATCTTTCCCCTCAACGACGGTTGGCGTGGTCATTTCGATTCTCCGCCCCGAGTAGGCAAAGAGGTTCATTGCATTACCGGTTATCATATTTGAAAGCTCGCCGATAATGTCCTTATACTCCATCTTTATCTGATCCTCGGCAAGGCCCGGCGAGAGAATCTGGCAGATCTTGTTAATCATATTCCGGCCCATGCTGAGCACAACCTCTCCATTGACGGCACCGGTTATTCCAATGATAATTGCAACGTCGTGGGACGGCTCAGGCATCTCCTTAACCGTGAGCTTCCCCCGTCTCAATTCAACATTGAGCACCTGCTTGAAAACAGCACTCGCCGCTTCCAGAAAGGGGTTGACATACTCGGCATTTAATTTCATGGCTCTCTCCCGTGAATCGTAACCTCACTGATCCTATTTATCAAAGGTAATATTTTTAATAATCCTGGATTGCTCGATAAACTCGGTCATCATGGTAATATAAATTGACTGGAACTTCTTCTCCATCAATTGCTGCTCAATGGATGCAAATTCCGAATCTGATGGCATGCGATGTTCAATACGTTTCAGGGTCGGCGTAAAGATATACAATCCATCAGCAGCCATTACGACTCGGGAAGCCTTTCCAGGCTCGAGTCCCAAAAAACTCTCCCTGAAAATCTTTGACCCATTTATAGCCGTCAGGGCCTTCCCCTGCGGTCCGGCTGCTCGAACCGGTTCCCCGACCTTGAACTCACGGGAAATACCAATCTGACCCCTCAGCTTCGAAGCCGCGATGGCAAATTGTTCTCCGCGTAAAGCAAGCTGATCCAATGAGGAAACAAGCTCCTGCTTCATCTGCTCAAATTTCCTCTCCATGAGCTTCTTCCGCAATCGCTCCCTGTCCGTTTTCGGATCCTTAATCTCGCTGCGGTCCTTCTTCAGCGCCGCTTCGATCTCCTCATCGGTCACCAGCATACCCTTCTTGAACCGCTGCCGCAATGATCTGTCAGAGGCATAACAGTACTTCATCTGAAACCGAGAGGCATCAATAACACTCTCACGAATAACCTCTTCGGGCATCACCCCGACACCCATCTGTATCATCTCGCGCATTTTCGTCATGATCAGCTCATCTCTGACGGTTTGATAGTATTCCGATATGCTCATCCGATAGTGCTGAAGGAAGTTCTTGAAATACTCCTGATTGAAATTCCCGGATTTATCATAGAACATGGGCAATCTTCTTATGAACCGCTTGACCTTATCATCGGATACTTCAATGTCCAACTCCTCGGCTTTCTGCAACTGCAGACGATTTCGAATCAGATTATTTAACAGGAGCTGCTGAAACTCCTTGCTGTCGGCATTTTTATATCTCCGGCCGATGGTATCCCGATACCGCAGGAATTCCAGGTGGTGTATCTTTTCACCATTCACAACAGCTATGGTACTCTGATCCATGCCAAGTCGAGACATAAAATCGGGGACGCCAAATGAGATAATGATGATAAGGGTAAAAAAACAGATGATGATGTA
>CAZZCF010000068.1:7774-20958 GCA_964652955.1 uncultured Leptospirales bacterium | reverse complement strand
TTTTTTCATCACATTATGAATAGGGTGCTTGACAGCAACTATCAAATTATATAGTTTCTCATTCAGTAATAAAAACTGCAAAGAGGAACACCATGCTACGGACGCTGACCATCCTGCTCCTGATGCTCAATTACACGGTACCACAGAGAGATAATTCAGAGAAGAGGTATCTCGTCTTCGGATCAAATACGCTCCAGAAGATATACTACGCAACGAGTTCCAATTTCAGCAATCTACACGAGGGAAGAAAAGCGATTGACAGCGACAAAGAATCATCCTGGGTATCCGCCAGGGGAAAAGGACCTCACTGGATTGAAATCGACTTCGGCACTAAGCGGGTAATGAGCAAGATTGTCGTCTATCCCGGCGAAAAAGACAACTACAAGACCATCAAGTACTTTACCCTCCAGTTCCTCTATCAGGATGAGTGGTTTGATTATGCTCTGATAAATCTCGAGGGGAAAAAGAACCTGAAACTGCTCAACCTCATCGATATCAGTTACGGCACCTATAAGGACAGGGTCGAGATAGATCTCGGCGGAATAGATGCGAGCGCTTTCAGGGTATTTATCCCCAAGTATGCAACGAGAAAGGGATATGCCGCAATTGCCGAGATAGAAACCTATGTGGGAAGCAATAAGCTGAAATACTTTGACGAACGCCTCCTCGGCCTGTGCTTTCCCATTAAAAACGGTTTTCTTCCTGAAAGCAGCCATCACTACCCGAATGCACCACGGGGTTATCGCGGAGGGAAGCACGTCGGTCTGGACATATACTACTATCACACGGATGATTCCTATATGCCAATCAAAGTTAATCAGAATACCCCCGTTCTCGCTGCCGATGACGGCATTGTCATCAGGGCGGACTGGAAATACAAGCCGATGAGCCCCGCCCAGTGGCAGAACCAATCCAGCTACTATCAGAAAAACCCGCGCACCTTTGTCAAACGATCCTTCGGTGGCAGGCAGGTATGGATTGACCATCAAAACGGTATTGTGACCACCTATAATCACCTCTCGAGAATCGACAGCTCCATTGAAAAGGGTTCCCGTGTCAGTAAGGGGGAGAGAATCGGATGGGTTGGCAACTCGGGACTTTTAGGTGAGGCGCAAGGCAAGAACTACGGAATGCACCTTCACTTCGAGATATGGATCGATGGCCATTATCTGGGATATGGCATGCAGATTGAGGATATCAAGAGATACTTTTCCTGGATCTTTTCACTCCATCAATAGATGCGCTGAAACTGAGAATATCCCTTATTCTTGACACATAATGGATGGGAAGTGGTGCAGGCACTTCACCGCTCTCCCTTCAGGAGAAGAATTCCGATGGCACCTCTCGCGTCATGCCATGAAAATCGGAAAGGCGATCAGGGAATGCACGATTGCGCACCGTTCATTCCTGTTACACACTCATCAGCATTCCTCTCTAATATCACAGGAGCACCACTTCGATATCTGGACCTCTGCCGCTCCATGGCAACAACCACCACAGACCAGAAAACGATTACACATTCCCGGAAAGTGAAAAGATGCAATTCCCGAAATCATACGCTCAAATGGCCTTATTGGGCGTGTCCTTCAGCGAACTCATTGAAATGACTATCCTCCCGGGAAAAACCATTCTCCTGCGAGGTCTCAGCCTGTGTCATATGGACTTGTATGAGTACATTGCTACCGAAAAACCGCTTAAGAGCAGAGATTCTTTTCTTACAATAGATGAAAAGATGAAAGGAATAAACTTGCACCTGAAGGGAGATAACTATCAGTGCTCCTTAACGCTCCATGTTCTGACATACCGCTTGAGTTCCTCAAGATGCGTACCAATGAAAATTACCGCATAGACGCTTATCATCAATCCCATGATGATATGAAGCGGTATTTCAAGATCCCTTCCAAAATGAACCTTGAGCCATTGAAGCGAATCACTGTACTGAATTATGAAATTGCTTGCCAGCAAAACAGATCCGGCAATAAGCCATATCCGGGATGATAGATACTGCAATGAATTAACATCATCCTTCTGAATGAGCTGCATGACTGAATCCGTGCAATCCTCTTCGAGAGCATAAGGGGCATAATCCCGAAGTGAAATGAAAAGATCCCGCAGCCTGTGTATTTCCATACGACACAACGTGCAGAACAGAATGTGCAATCTTATGGCAAGTGGTATATGATAATCCTCGCGTTGAAGAAAGCGCTCAATAGCATCATCACATTTCATTGTAGTCCTCCGCAATTGTTCCCCGCAGAGCATTCCGCATGATGCGCTTTGCCCGGTAAACATTGGATTTGATTGTATTAACGGGGAAACCGGTGATATCGCATATCTGATTATAGGTTAGTCCCCAGAAAAAATAAAAGTCAATACAAATTCTATACTGCTCAGGCAGTCTGTTTATAGCCTCAAAGAGGATGTTCCTCATCTCACTAGTAACATGATTTTTTTCCGGCGTTATCGCATGCTTTTTTAATTCATCCGAGAATTCCCGCTCAACCCTTCGGCTTTTCACCCTGCTGCTCCCCATGTTATATGCAATCCTGGTCAACCAGAATCGGAAAGGGGCAATTCCTCGAAAGGTTTTAAGTTTTTGATATACGTTAATAAAAACCTCCTGTAAAAAATCGCGTGAATCATCCTCATTTCCAAAAAATCTCATTCCAATGCTGAAGATCTTATTCTGATATCTTTCAACGATATACCTGAAGCTGTCAATATCACCCCGAATGACCGCCCTGACAATATACTCATCCGGTGTGCTCTCATTTATCATTTTTATCCTTATCCAAATTTCTGCTAAGTGCAAAGAAGACGATGAGACTTGCACCAATTGATAAGGGGACAAGACCGCTTAGAATGCTATAACCAAAGCTCTCCTTGATATAAAAGAAGAGAAATAGTGATAAACCGATACCGAAAAGGATAAGGCCTGAAAAGAGGCTCAGTGATTCAATATCCAATTCACTCTTCTTATAAATACCCTTATCAATCATCATTACCTTTTGCTTGTAATTCCACAGAAGGTAAAATAATATAACAGTAGCACCTACAACAATTCCAACGATAGGTATTATGGTAACGATGATCTGCGCAGCCTCCGACGGCACTGACTGCATGATTATCCACCCCCATTGCCCGTTTTGACAGTACTAATTCCTGGAATCGTCACTTCCCTCATTGGCAGTTTCCCTTAACTTCCTGGGCAATTCCAGAAGCAATTCTTGCGTATTATCTGTCTTTAATTGATTGCAAACGCTCTCCTTCCAGTAGGATATAACATATTCCGAGTAGGCCTGAAAATCTATTAATTTATCATTTACATACTGCTGCATACCTCTATCGAGCTGTCGATACTTTTTTGCAATATTTTTTCTGAGCACAAACCTCCATTCATCCAGTTTCGATGCACAGAGAGTATTACCCATCTCAACAATCTCCATCAGCTTCACGTCAAGCGATTTCATGTAATAATCCATCATAGAAGATAATTCATTCGCCTTCAGGGTCTCCTCAGTAATTCTAAAAAAATGATATCCCTTTACGGCGAGTGACACAGCAAGAGGGAACTGGTGAATATTATGCCTGAGAGTCATAATAAGAAATTTTAAATATTGAAAGCCGTATTTAGATAAAGACTGTCGGAATAGTGATAGCAAAAATGCTCTCAGCTCAATCACTTTAATAGCTCTCCTGACAGTTCTCTTCCGGGGCATCCTTTCGAGTAATTTGAGACACCTCGCAAAGTACTTCCCGGGACTGTAAATCTCGGATAATACCCTTCTATACCCCTCTATGAGCCTCTCTTCAGGCATCACGGGGATAAAATTTATCTTAAAATCCTGTGTGTTACATCCGGAGGTCTGACCGAGGAGTCTGCCCTCCTTCTCCAATCGCCGAAAGAGCTGCGTGTTCGGCAGAGCAATCAGCAAACCCACCATCGCCATGGGAATTCCTGCTTCCTGTATTAATCGAATCTGCCTTTCAAAAATGTCATCAGGATCCGTATCGAATCCCAGAATAAATCCAGCAGAAACCTCAATACCTTTCTCCTGGATCTTTATTATGCTATCCAGGATTTTATTTCGTAAGTTCTGCTTCTTCTGCGTCAACGCAAGAGTCTTCTCGTCTGGAGTTTCTATCCCAACAAAAACCATATCGAATCCGGCCGCAACCATCATATCAAGGAGCTCATTATCATCAGCAAGGTTGATGCTTGCCTCAGTGAAAAGCTTGAAAGGATACCCCTCTTTTTTCTGCCATTCGATTATCACGGGGAGAAGCTCCTTCACCTTCTTTTTATTACCCACGAAGTTATCATCCACAATAAAAAGCGACCCCCTAAAACCGCTTTCCAGAACGAGCTCCATTTCCCTTATTAACTGTTCGGGATTCTTCGTTCTTGGAAACCTGCCAAACATCTCAATTATATCACAGAACTCACAATTAAAGGGACAGCCTCGCGAAAACTGTAATGCCATGTTAGAATAAGCATCAATAGTAACTAAATCAAAGCGGGGAGGGGGGGTTTTTGTGATATCAGGCTTCATCTCACTCCGGTATACCCCCTTGGGGTTTCCCCTCTCATAATCCTGTATGAAAACCGGGAGCGTAAGCTCCGCCTCGTTCAGGACGAAGTGATCAACACCCTTGATCTTCTCATACGAAGAAGTTGGATACGGCCCTCCGGCAACAACGGTTTTACCGCAATCATTACATATTTCTACAACCTCTTCGAATGATCTCTTCTGTACAATCATCGCGGATATGAAGACCATATCTGCTTGCATTATATCCTCACGTGACAAACCGGATACATTCATATCTATGAGCTTCACCTCGTAATCATCGGGGAGCAGTGAAGCAACTGTCATGAGCCCCAGAGGAGGGATCGATGCCCTCTTCCCTATGAAGGGAAGGGCATACGTAAAGCTCCAGTAGGTAGTTGGTATCTCCGGATAAATCATTAAAACATTTTTACTCATTGTTCTCTCCTTGGTCGGCAATCGCATAGATCTCCCTTTTCGCAGATGAAATGCTTTGCCTTATTTCACGATAAATATATTACGGTCCTCTTAAAACCGGTGTTCCCATTGATCCACAAATTGTAAATACCGGTTTCATCAGGCATTGCACACACAGCGACACGATGTCACACATACCAGCGTGCACAGGATGCTCGAAAAAAAGCGAGCCGCAGGAACAACATATTAATTTTTAGAAGTCACCTTGCTTTGAAAGACAGGTATAACGATGAAATGGTTGCAAAAAAACATTTTACCGCTGATGGCGCTTGTGCAGCACTCATGAGCAAGTGCTATGCGACTCGCTCCTTCGGAAGATTCCAAGGAGGGTCTCACTACCCCAAAATGATGAGCACTGTGCTGTAAAGGGAGATAAAGATACTATCGACAAAATAAAAAAGGCGATCATACATAACGATGATCGCCTTCAGTGCATCCCCGAGGGGATTTGAACCCCTGTTGCCGGGATGAAAACCCGGTGTCCTAGACCCCTAGACGACGGGGACAAATTTATATGTAACAGGGATAGCACGCTCCGAAGTGCCTTCTATCCCATTGAGCCGCCGGAGAATCGAACTCCGGACCCACTGCTTAAAAGGCAGTTGCTCTACCGACTGAGCTAGCGGCTCAATTCATCATGATTTAATCCTATATTAACAATAGGATTTCACTGTCAAATAAAAAAAAACTTAAAGTGAAAATTTTCCGTTCAACCGACTGAACAGCTCCCCCATGAGCGTCAATCTTTTCTAAAAGTGCTCTCACGTTCGGGACCGACCGAGATGAGTGAAATCCTCAGTTTCAATGATTGCTCAATGAAATTAATATACGAACGCGTATTTCCCGGGAGATCATTGTAATCCCTGCACCGGGAGATATCCTCATCCCATCCGTCCAGCTCCTCATAAATGGGTTCTATCCTGTCCAGTGAGCAGGAGGGGAAATGCTCCTGTTTCTTTCCATCAATTTCATAACTCACTGCAACCTTTATCTTCGGAAAACCCGTTAGGACATCAAGCTTTGTCAGGGCAAGCTCAGACAAACCGTTAATCCGGTTTGTATGCTTGAGCAGCTCAATGTCAAACCAACCGCATCGCCTGGGCCTTCCCGTGGTGGCTCCAAATTCCTCGCCACTTTCGCGCAGTTTATCACCATCAGGTCCTTTCTCTTCTGTTGGGAAGGGACCTTCGCCAACTCTCGTCACATAGGCTTTTACAATTCCCACAACAGTGTCGATGTTCATCGGGTTTAGTCCCGTTCCCGCCAGTGCACCGCCAATGGTTGGATTTGAGGAGGTAACAAAGGGATAGGTGCCGTGATCAATATCAAGTGCATTTCCCTGAGCACCTTCAAGGAGAATCTTTTTCTTTTCTTCAAGCGATTTATGGAGAAAGTATTGGCTATTTATTACCATCCCCTGAACGCGATTCTTAAATGCCATCAGATCTTCAATAATCTGTTCGGGATCAAAAACAGGTTTCTGGAAAATTCTCTCCAGTTGTAGATTCTTCAGCCTAACAACAAAGGAGATGCGCTCTTTTAGATAATCGCAATCGAGAATATCACCTATACGAATCCCCACCCGAAGGCATTTGTCCGAATAAGAGGGTCCGATACCCCTTTTGGTTGTTCCGATCTTCTTTTCTCGCAATTCCTCCATCGCTTCATCGATCGCCTTATGATAGGAAAGGATCAGATGTGCCGCATCTGATATCAAGAGATTATTGTCAATCGTATATCCTTCACTCTCGAGAAAAGCGATCTCCTCAAGAAGCTTTTGAGGATCGATCACGACGCCATTTGCGATAACTCCTATCTTTCCCTTATGGAGTATACCCGATGGGATGAGATGGAAAATATACTTCTTTCCATGTACGACAACAGTATGCCCGGCATTCGGCCCTCCCTGATACCGTACAACAATATCTGAATCTTCTGAAAGATAGTCTATTATCTTCGCTTTTCCTTCATCACCCCATTGCGTTCCGAGCAATACCGAACAACCCATTCTCCTCTCCCGTTCTCGAGGAATGTATCAGACAAATACAATCAAGTTGATATAATCAGAGCAAAATAACAAGCTTTTTTCAAGGAGTGAAAAGAAATATCTCTTCTGTTTAAGAAAAGCGGGAATAGAAAGAGTTACTCTGTTATGACGATCGGCCGGAAAACGGAGAATCTTACCTTCGCTTCCCTGAAAGATGGAAGACCTGCCGGTACACGGGATGTGCGTCTGAACCGGTCAGCTTCTTCTCATCGTATATGAGGAGTACTATTTTGTTGAAATAGACATAATTTCTTCTGTATTTACTCATATGGGTGGTTTTCACATAGAGCTGATCCTTAAGGTGATAGGGTTTCCCGGTTATCGGATTTTTCCCTTCCCTGGGATTATTCGGAAGCTCTCTGAACCTGAATGCATTATTCCCCTTTTCAGGAGCTTTCCCTTCCGCATCCTGGAAATTACTCAGCTCATAGGGGAAGGGCACAAAATTCTTTACCATTTCACTCTTCGGTATAGGCCGCCGAAAGCTCGAAATGGACTTATCCAATAACTCATGTATTGCGATAACGAAAATATACAGATCGGCCGGCTCATCAATCAGATTCGCTATCTCAAATTCAACGCGCAGCATCTCGCCTCTGCCCTTTATATCATGCGTTTTATTGAA
The DNA here is from genome assembly GCA_964652955.1 of uncultured Leptospirales bacterium. Classification (GTDB taxonomy): domain Bacteria; phylum Spirochaetota; class UBA4802; order UBA4802; family JAKQUI01; genus CAZZCF01. The sequence goes on along the minus strand of CAZZCF010000068.1, from coordinate 13,259 downwards.
TGCGACATTTCTAACATCGAAGGTTTCACTTCTGATAATACCGACAGGGGGCGTCTTCACTGTTTCTTTTTGAGTGCTCTGCTTCTCACGCTGCGAAAACAGCAAAACCGGCATAAGCACAAATATTAATATTAAAAGATATCGTTTAGTCATGGCCATCACCGAAAGAATGGTAAATACAATTGTTATATCGGAATTGAAAGGGTGAAAGTTAAGATAATTATCGAATCCAGTGTATATGTGAGAGGCGAACCTTCAATACAGCTTCCCGGTCAAACATGGTTTTTTTATACAATTCCGCTCTCTTCGAAAAGGAGCGCCACTGCCTTGCAATCTCACTCTTATTCACAGAAGGCATCGCATGAACGACTCTATCACGTATCGTTCAAACGGGATCATGCAGGAGCGGCCTGGGCACGATAGGGCGCTCATGCAGAACATGCTCGATATACGCCACACTCCGGATAAGAGCTCGGATTATTCACTCTTTTCCATCTTCTCTTTTTCTCTTTTCATTTTAATCTCACCCAGCTTTTCCCGCATCTTCGGATCTGCCTTTACCGCCTCATCATATTCTTCATATTGCTTCAGGGTAAATCCGTACTTTTTGAGTATTCCCTCTTTTGATTCTGGTGTGAGATCGGTGTTGAGAATCTCATTCTGAATATCATAAAATTCTTCAAGAGTCATCTCTTTCGGACCTGGCGTACAGACAACAAAAGAAACAAAAACAAGAGAAAGGATTATTCTGATAAACTTCATAACTCCTCCCCAACAATTCGCATTGAACGGCATACCAGATAATGGAAATAACGTACGCACAAATTTTCATATTGTCAAGGATAAAAATCCGGAACACACACTACACTTAATGGGCCGCCGTGAGTTACCGATACTGCCCTATACCGGTGTCAGCGTCCCGCCTCCCCTACCGTGCAAACCACTGTGCATTCCTCACCCCTCCCGTCCCGACAAAAGCATCTTCTCCCTGAAGGGACAGTTATGAAAAAAGCACTCCGCTATGGCATGAATTTCTGAACGATGGGAATTCTTCTTCCTATTCCGAAAGCCTTCGATGTTACCTTAAGCCCGGGAGGTGCCTGTCGTCTCTTATACTCATTTCTATCAACCGCGCCAAGCACAAAACGCACCGTCTCCTCAGGGAACCCATCCTGCACTATCTCTTGCCCAGACATACGCTTCTCAATATACCGCTCCAGTATCTGATCCAGCAACTCATAGGGGGGAAGGCTGTCTTCATCCCGCTGATGTTCTCTGAGTTCCGCCGAAGGAGGTTTCTCAATAATAGCGCGCGGAATAATTTCCTTCTCTCTGTTGATATGGCGTGCCATCTGATACACCAGCGTTTTAGGAATATCTGACAGTACGGCGAGGCCGCCGGACATATCACCGTAGAGGGTGCAGTATCCCATTGCCAGTTCAGACTTGTTACCGGTCGCGAGGAGGAGACCACCCAACTTATTACTGAGAGCCATGAGGAGATTCCCACGGATACGTGCCTGAATATTCTCTTCGGTAACATCCGCAGGCAATCCCTGAAACAGCTTTTCCAGACTCCCGAGATACTCATTGAAGATATCCATAATGGGTATCTTTTCAAGGCGAATGCCGAGATTTTCCGCAAGCTCAACAGAGTCATCAACACTTCCCCGGGAAGAATAAATCGATGGCATGGTGACCGCCATCACATGGCCAGGCCCCAGTGCCTGAACGGCAAGTGTGGTCGTCAGCGCCGAGTCAATGCCGCCACTTAAACCGACAATCACATCGGTAAAACCGCACTTCTGTACATAGTCACGAATCCCCAGCAGCAGCGCCTGATGTATCTCATCGATATCATCAACCTCGGGAACCGGCAGCGAAGTGTCAGTATCTAGATCAACGACAATCAGATCTTCCTGAAACGATTTTGCCCGCGCAACCAAATCCCCCTTTTCGTTCATCAAAAAGCTGTTTCCGTCGAATATGAGACTGTCATTTCCACCGACCTGATTGACATATAAAATCGAAATGCCATTTCTCTTTGCGACATTGGATATCATCTCCCATTTTATCCTGTTCTTCCCCCTGCTAAACGGAGAAGCGGAGGTATTTATTATAAGCGTGGCCCCCTTCTCGACGAGCTCTCTCACGGGATTCTCCAGATATAGTCGTATCCCCATAAAATAGTCGCTCTCAAACTGATAGTCATTCCAGATATCTTCACAGATGGTAATCCCGATATTTCTTCCCCGAAAAGATATCGGTTCCCGATGGTCGGCTTTGTTGAAATAGCGCACCTCATCAAAGACATCATAACTGGGGAGGAGCGTCTTATAATGTTTTGACCGTATTTCTCCCCCCTCCATAAATGCAGCAGCATTGTAGATCACCGGATGGTTTTCATTACCGTAGTCAACAAATCCACAAATAACAGCCAGCCGGTCACTGTATCGCGCAATTCGCTCAATTGATTTAAGATTATCGTCTATGAGCTTCTTGTTCTCGAGGAGATCCATCGGGGGGTATCCGATGGTAACCATTTCAGGAAATACAATTAATTCTGCACCCCGCTTGTGCGATTCGATGATACACTCTATTATTTTATTCGCATTTCCCTGTATATCTGCAATTATCGGATTTATCTGAGCTATCGCTATTTTCATCCTTACTTATTCCTCTCGGGACCTGACAGATAATTCTCATAAAGTCTTTTTTATGCGACCTCTCAGATATGATCGCAGCAACTCCTTGAAAACCGGATCCTTCTCGCGGGCATATGTATCGAACAGCGGGAGAAACGATGACTTATCACCGATAGACATGATTGCATAGAGGGCAGCAGTTTTCACATATCGAGAATCCTCACGGTTAATCACGGCAATAAGTTGCCGAACCACAATTCCTTCTCTATAAAAGCCGAGGGAATGGCAGGCCTCTGATTTTACCTTTATATCCTTATCATTGAGAGCTTTCAGAAGTATAGATACCGCTCTTCTATCACGTATTTCCCCCAGAGCATAGGCAGCAAGCACCCTCATTTTAGGGTTTCTGTCCATCGCGAGAACCCGCTCGAGTCCCTTGAATCCCCCGCCGTTCTTTATTTTAACCAGCGTTTCGATTATTATCTCTTTTATCGAATCATCAGTCTCCCGATACAGCTGGTTGGAAAGTGAATAGGCGGATTTGCTCTGGCCAATGAGATACAACGATATCGCGGAAGCACGGCGGATGCTGTTATTCTCATCGGAAATGCATCTGAGGAGGACATAGAGCGAGTTATAATCCCGAACACTGCCCAATATCTCAATAGCCTTCACACGGACCTCATAGTTGTCATCGTGAAGTGCCAGATTCCTCACCTGCGAGAGTGCCTGGTTTAAATTGTTATTTTCTATACAGCGGAGTGCATAATATCGTACAGATTTATTCTCATCTCCGAGCATTTCGATAAGAAAATAATACAATCGCTTATCATAGACATGATAAATCGCTTCAAGAGCATAGACCCGATATATTGGATCCCTCTTTCTGCCCAGACTGAGAATAGAAGGGAACATCCTATCATCACCGATACGCCTCAACGCCAGAATTGCGCTCTTCCGAACAGCCAAGAATGGGCTGCTGAGCTCATCGACGAGAGGCAGAACTATTCTCCTATCCTCAGAAGTAGCCAGCACATCAATGATACTCTTTTTGACAGTAAATGAATCAGCCTTTTTGAGAACATCAAGCAGGAGTGGCACATACTGTTTTACAGGATATTTCCCCAGGGCTCTGATCGCATTCTCTTTCACCCTGTTGTCCTCATCTGACAGGATCATTTTGACAAGCAATTGAGGCAGTTTCGCCGGCTTCAGCCTCGAAATATACAGCAGGACTTGAGTTACCTGAGTATCGCTTCCATCAATCAGTATTGACCGTATCTCATCAGTGCTGATTTCAGATGCGGAGAATCCCTCTGAAAAAAAAGCAAAGGACAGTATCACCGATATAATATGAACAATAATACGGGTTTTATTCATCTTTCAACTTTCGATTACCCCACTTGACTGACCGGAACATACGCATTTTGAAATGCTCTCCACACGAACGTCAAGCAAGTTATATACACTTTCAAAAAACTATCTTTCACTCTGGAAACAAATCAAACACTTATTCAAATATTCAACATCGCTGTTTAACCAAATTGAAGAAAATTCCTTATACTGCGTGTACCCGGTGGGAAAATGAAAACCCGCTTATCACGGGTTTTCAAAATCAACAAACATATCAAACTGGGTGCACTCACCATCACGGCGAGATGGTGCTTATAACTATTTCACAATGCCTGTTAAGAAACTGGTAGAAATAGTATTTATTAACTCATCATCAATAATACTTTTACCCTTTTGATCGTACTGGTGTATAATGAACGTTACTGCACCGATTAACATAATAGCGATAACTTCCGGATTGACAGCCTTCTTGTAGATTCCCTTTTTCACAATCTCTTCGGTATCCCGCTTGACAACACTGATGATATAGCTTAAAAATTTGTTCACACGTGTTATGACCTCTTTATCAATCCCGACGATATCCTTAAATACTAATTTCATGACGATAGGCTCTTCAATGATTGTCGAAATACAGCCAGTGAGCCTCTCGGTAACGAATTTCAACAATCCCTTCTGCGACGGATTCCCTTTTAAAAAGTCCTTCAAGTCATCGGCATCGAGGATGTCGTCAATCTTTTCCTCCACCTGTTCAAGAACCGCGTATAAAATCTCCCGTTTATTACCAAAATACTGATATACTGTACCCCGGGCAATATTCAGCTTTTCACAGACCTGTCCAATATGAGTGCTCTGAAATCCGTTTTTGATGAACATCTCTTTTGCCGTGTTGATTATTTGCTGTTTCCTCTTCTGTCCTTTGGCTGGCATGTTAATTACCTCACCGTCAAATTTTAACGCATGCCTCTTAACGCGTTTCGAGTCCATCATGGAGTGATATCTGCCTGAGCCGTCGAAGCTCATTCGAAACCGATTGAAGATCGTCCTGCAATTCCCGCACTATTTTATCAGCTTTATCCTGCAATTCCTTGCTCATGAAAACTCCCTCCCCGGGGGAAGTGTTTATTCTCTCTTCTATGATATCGATAGCTTTCCTCATTTACTTGACAATCGAATTTCCAAAAAAAAGCTGACACCAGACACCCCTTTCACCATATATCAATGCAAAATATTGATTTTCACATCACTATGAAATACTCAATCCAGATTTTTGAGATGCTTAGAATAAAACGATAACCAGTTATTAAATGAATATAAACATATACTATTTTTTTGAGACATTAATACCAACCACCGAATTCATTTTTAGTCAACTATTTTTTGTGAAATAAAATTTTTGTATTAACTTATTTCTAAATATAAATAGTGCAGGATCACAGAGAGGGGTGGAGCACCACGAAACTCACATGAGCGTCATGCTGCACAACGAA
>CAZZCF010000068.1:0-7764 GCA_964652955.1 uncultured Leptospirales bacterium | reverse complement strand
GCTGGACCTCGTCAGCATCGGGCTGCACCGCTGCGTCATGCTGCACAACGAAGGGGAGTTTTTCCATTGATGCGCTCTTCAGCACAAGGACATCCATTCCTACGCAAATTGATCAACGACTGAACCGGCATGAACTCCATCCGAAACGACGCGGAGATCACTCGCTCCAATGAGCATATAAAAAAATGTCTTCAGCTCATCAGGTCCCATCATCACCTTCTCGTAATTAAAACTTTCCTTCTCGGTGAAGATTGCCTTATTACTCAGGTCTGTCAGGGGATTCTCCGCTGGAGCGGAATTCCGCACTGGGACTGGCACAGTGTTTATGTTTCCGACTTCCATTTCAGTTACCTCCTTCCCTGGATGCTACCTAGTGATATTTTCGGAAAAAGGCGAAAAAAAAATTATAGAAAAATATTTTTTTCACTTTTTCTGCCGGGCGCAGGAGCTATCAGAAGCGAAGTTACTACGCGTGTTTATTCGATGTCAATCTTTAAAAGCTCATTGATATGTTCCTTGATCTCCTCCGAATCCGGCAATTTCGCAAGAGCCCTCTTCAAATATTTTTTAGAGGTGTCAAGGCTCCCTTTTTTAAAATAAATATAACCCACCGTATCAAGATATGCCGGATTCTCGGGATCTGCTTCAAGAGCAATTTTCCCATACCGCAATGCCTCGTTCAAATCACCTCCGGTAATAGTGAGAATATATGCTAACGAATTATAGGCATTATAGTTATGTTTATCGATCTCCAGTACACTTTTGAAGGTCGCTATTGACTCCGGGTAGTGCCCCATTTTTTCATAACAGTACCCTGTCATGTTCAGGATGGTGGCATTATTCGGCGAGAGGGATAACACCTCCTGGAGACATTCCAGGGCGCGCTCCATCGCTCCGGTAACGATTAAAGTGTAGGAATAGATAACATTTACGGTGATGATATCAACAAATGAATAGGGGAGATCCAGGAGCTTCTCGAAATAGGGAATAGCATCACTATAGTGCTCCATTCGGCAATAGGATATTCCGAGATTGAAAAGCACCTCCGGATTATTGCTATCGAGTTCCTCGGCTGCCTTGAGATCATCAATGGCTTCTCGATAGTCTTTGGCCGACAGTTTCTGAAATGCTGACTCCAAAAAGCCGCGCAGCTTCTGGTTGATATCAACCTCACTCATGGTCAAGCTGTAGCCTCTCCAGATAATTATAATCAGTGGCATCGAGCGTTAAAGGGGTGATGGTAATAAATCCCTTTCTCAATTCGGTAATGTCGGAACCGTGATTATCAACCGAATCGATTGCCCCATTGAGCTGCAAGGTCATTTCACCCTCACGGTGATGCACAATGGTATATGAATCCCGATACTCCCTCTTTCCCAAATTGGTATAGCGAATACCGTGAATTTCATGAGCAGGTCTGTCAGGATAATTGATATTAAAGAAATAAGGAGCGCGATAGCCATTTCGTTGCATCTCCACGAAATTTGACACGAATAAAGCTGCATCGGCAAAATAATCCGATGTGGATAAGCAATCCATCGATATCGCAATTCCGGAAACCCCGAATACAAATGCTGTCCGGGCTCCTGCAACAGTTCCTGAAAAATGTATATCATCACCGAGATTCGGCCCGTGGTTAATCCCAGAAATTACGAGGTCGATGTTTGGAACGAGATCACCATTGAGACCGATATTCACACAGTCTGCGGGAAAGCCATCAACCGAATAGATACTCTCAGAAATGGTTTGAACCGAAATTGAGGATCGAACCGTAATAGCACATGAACACGCGCTCTTCTGCGTGTCCGGTGCAATGATATATGTATTGTGCTTCTCCGAAAGAACCTGATTGAGTGTAATGATTCCTTCCGAGAAGTATCCATCATCATTGGTGAGCAAAATATTCATAACACGTATCACACAGCATCAGTCGATAATTGTAATTCAAAACTCGAGCGCCTTTCCTGAAAGACATCTTACACACAACCCCCGAGAAAGCAGGCCACCTTTCGGGCACATAAGATGTCCTCAGTCAATAATAACCCGAACCATTGACACTGTTGTCCACTCCTTGTCGCCATCATCATAATTGATGAAGATATTATCTCCCTTCCGCATAGCTATTTTCCCTCGATAGTATCTTCTTCCCGATTTCCATTTTGCAAAAACCACATCACCCGGCTTAAGATTTTCCTCTCGAATATACTTTTCAAATCGCCATTCCTTATCTCCATCATCATAGGCAATGAAATAGAGTCCATCCTCTTTCCTGGCCACCCGGCCCGGATACCAGTATCCATCCCCGGACCATTTGACCAGACATCGGTCACCTGTTTCCCACTTCCCCGTGTAGAGCTCATCAGGCAGTTTGAAAGCATCTCCCCGCACGGCAATCCAATCACCATGAGCACCGTTGCTCACCTGATAATAGCTCCCAATGAGATGCTTCCCCCCTTCAGAAACCCTGAAGGTGAAGTTCCCATATCCGTAATGAGCTTTATAGTATCCGTTGATGAAGTCACCTTCAATGACCCCATACATATCAGCTCTTCCGATTTGTGCGATATTATAACCCTGCACTCTGTTTCCCTTAATACGTAAAACAATTGAGCCCCCGTGATGTATGCCACGGGCATCAGTGTAAACACTCGCATAGGTGCCATCGACTGAAAGGGCGGGTTTTTCGCCCGGCTGTCCGTAGTCAATCTGTCTATCGAAGAGCTTATAGGATACAGCTTTCGAAGCGAGCGGTATGTCGTGTTCACCGCGAACATCTTCGTAAACCTGTTTCTTTACAATAGCGGTATTTGTTTCTACGATACTGGCGCTAATGCGGTATCTGTCACCAGCCTTTATCACCCTTCCCATTAAGAGATAGTTTGCATACAGAATCTTACCAATTTTTACTGCACGGGATGTGCTCACCAGCCCGGTCATGGAAAGCTCCTGTTCCTGCAAGACCCTGTTCAGCATGATTCTCTCAACCACCGTATAGGGAATATCATCCATTGAAGAAATCTCTGAACGAATTATTTCACTGACCGCAACGCCGATATCTTTCCCGGCATTAATCGAGTCAAAACTCATAACAGCGAGCGTTTGACCTTCTTTAATCTCGGCGCTTTCCTTTTTCTGCACTTCTGCGGTACGACAAGAAAGCACGAAGGATGACAGAATGAACACCGATACACAAAACCATCTCACGGGAGCCATCATTCTCATCCATTCAAGATGACATTCATTTCGTTTACGATGATGCATCAGAATCGAAAAATACTCCTGTATTCCGCATGAAACTCTCTCGAAAACAGAAGAATCGTTTCTGAAATCATGCCAGCAGGCACTTCACCCCCACAATCACATGCACATTAATGCTCTTTTAAATCAATTAAAATTTACCGCGATATTCAATTCAACCATTTTATTCCCCTGAATATCCTCCCAATATTTTCTTGAAATTCCTACGATTTGTGATTAAATACTTGACTGAATGACAGTTGTTTCATTATTTTTCCATAAAATGTAAATATGCGTGGAGTTCTTGATGCCTATATATGAGTTTAAATGCAATTCATGCTGCCATGTTTTCAGCGAATTGAGAAAAGTGGGTGACTTCTCAAGCCCTGTCTGTCCCAATTGTAACTCAGAAGATACAGAGAAAGTATTTTCACTTATATCTGGAACTGGCAAGTCCTGTGAAACCTGTTCACCAAGCCCCGGTGGGTGAACGATCTGATAAGAGGCCGGTGTGGCCTAATCAACAAGTTTAAACCGCACAGGGAGCCTGATTCGGCAGCGAATGGGGTTTTTATCCTTATCCAGAGCAGGGTAGAATCTGAGTTTTTTTGCCCATCTGATTACCGTTATGTCAAACTCTCTTCCGAGAGAGCGTATTATCTTGCCGTAGAGTATAGTGCCATTCTCATCAATCCCGAGCTCAATAACGACAACACCTTCAATTCCCGCCTTGCGCATTGAGCTGGGATATTGCGGCAACGAGTCGAAAATCGGACGGGGGGGAGAAAGCGCATCGAAGAGATCACTGAACTCACCCGTTTCATCGCCAAATCGCAAAGGCTTTTCCTCTTCCTCGAGATCCTCGACCGTTTCTTCGCTCACTTCATCGGAAACGTCTATTTCGGGCTGGGTGATTGCCTTCGGCAATCTCAGCTCAACCATCTTAAATTCCTCGAGATAGTCCTGTTCTTCATAGAGAGTGGACGTCTCCCAGCGGACGAGAAAGAGCGCGGCGAGGAGCATCACCAGTGAGATCAGCGACCAGAGCAGAGCAGGCCGCAGCCTGAGATAGCGAACAAAGCGTAGACTTTCTAGTGTATCGATCATCGCTTCCTTTTGCTCACCAGCACGACGTTATAGACACCCGCTTCCCGCAAAGCCTCCATTGCACTGTTCACATATTCAAAAGGTAATTCCCGATCAGCACTGATAAGCGCCTTGATATCCGCATTGACACTCCGCTTATACTGTGCAAGGGAGACGAGATTTCGCAGGTTGTCCCGCTTTCCGTTTATATACAGCTCCCCGCTCCCATCAATCCAGATGTTGAAATATTTTCTCGCCTCACTCTTCGATATTCTCGACTCCGGCAGACGTACGGGAATTTCCTTCTCCATCTCCAGAACACTCGATACCATAAAGAAGATGAGCAGGAGAAATGCAATATCAGCCATCGACGATACGGGCATAATTGAACGTGCTTTTTTTCTTCGGGTAACTTTCATCGACTCATATATTTATGCGATTACATCATCCTGATCGAAAGCCTCTTAATGCCGGCGAATTTAACCATATCGATCACCGTAACGGTATCGCTGTATTTCACTTTTTTTGATACGCGTAACAGAACAAATATCTTTTCATTCTCACTGAATGCCGATTGCAACTTCTCCTCAATTTCATTTCCTGCTATCTCCTTTTCGTCATAGGTGATTGTGCCATCATCAAACATTTCGATAGTAATTACATTCTTTGAAGCGATGATGACCGGCTTCCGCTGCTTGTCCGGCAATACGAGATGCAACCCGTCTTTTATGATAAAAACAGATGCCACCATGAAAAAGATAATCAGCAGGAACGCGATGTCGGACATTGACGCCATCGAGATCTCAGAGGTCATTTGTATCATCTTTCTAATCTTTACCATGGTCCTCTACCAGCTTTTCAAGAATATCGGATGAGAGCCGTTCAATATCGGCAATGAAGCCGTCAATGCGGTGAACAAAATAGTTATAAAAAGCAAGGGTGGGAATAGCGACAATTAAACCGGCCGCAGTTGTCAGAAGCGCCTCCTCGATACCTCCCGCAACGAGTCGAGCATTCACCTGGTCGGCAGCTGCAATATTGCTGAAAGCCGATATCATGCCGGAAACGGTTCCGAGAAATCCGAGCATAGGTACGATATTCCCCAATGCAGAAAGGATGTTGAGTCCTCGTTCCAGCGTTGCCACCTCGATTGATCCTGCTATTGCAAGCGCTTTCTCCACCTGCTCGTATCCGAGGCTTTTCACTCTGAGTCCCTTCTGTATGATTTTAGAAATAATCAGGTTGTTTTCTTTGCAGAATTTCTCAATGGAATTGATGTTTCCATTCATAATAGTATTCTCGAGCTCTTCAATGAACTCACGGGGATTAAGCTGCGCCTTCCTGAAAAAGATGAATCGCTCAATAATGTATCCCATCGCAATTGCCGCAAAGAGGAGAATCGGCCACATAAACGGTCCACCCTTACTGAACAGACCGTACAAAGAAAAGGACTGATCACCCTTTGAGACCATCTCTTCATCCTCATCCGTACTCTTTTGGCTCTCCTCTGCAGCGCGCGCTCTTTCTCTCAGTTGATCCTGCAATTGTGGATCCTCTTTCACCCTTTTTTCGAACTGCTCATATTCCTGAAGTGAAAATCCGTACTTCTTTACTATCTCAGCCCGCTGTTGCGGAGTCTGGTCAGGTTGCAATTCCCGTTGTGCCCGGGAGAATTGTTCAAGCATACCAGAATCATCCACAGGGCCATTGTCCGCCAGACAAACCCCCGCGAAAGCGATCAGGGATAAAAGCACGACGATATATGATATTCTCATTACAGTGCCCCCTTTAAAAACGAATCAATTCATCGAGATGTTTCAGAAGAACGGTGAACCCGGCGTCCGTAAATCAAAACAGCGCAATCACATCCGTTCCGATTCACCGCTCAGGGAAGGAAATTCCTTCAAGTACCGCAGATTTATTATCTGTAATGTCAAGGCGCCTGCTACCAGAATGACTGCTATCAACGGAATAATTAAATCAATTCTTCCAGTGAAGCTGAAGAGAAAGAGAAAGAGCGCAAAGAACTCCTTCTTGGTAATGTACTTCAACCGGTTCACCAGAGCGACAAGAGGATCTTCTGGAGGTAATTTCTGAAGGAATTCTCTGTCATAGGCAACAAGCGAACCGGAATCACTGTACTTTTTCAGATAGGTTATCATGGCAATCAAAAGCGTAACAAGGCCGATGAACAGACATGCGATAACGGCAATTGCCAGATATCCGGTGAAATTCAAAAAATAAAGATACGAACTCGCCGCGAGAAAGAGAAAGAGGGTTCCGTTGTCACTTATCGTATCAAGCCATCCGCCGATTTTCGAAACGGTAAAGGTAAACTTAGCAACCTCCCCATCAACTCCATCAAAGACAGATGCCAGCTGGAAAAAAAATCCTCCCAAAACAATATACCAGTATGTGTTCTGAATGAGAAAAAGAGCACTTAAAAAGCCAATCCCCATATTGAATACGGTTAAGTAATTGGGATGTATCCTGGTGCGCGCAAGGATGAGACTTATCGGTATGGATATCCGCTTGTTCACTTTCTTTGCAATCACCCCACCCGTATTCCGAATAATTGTCTCCTTTGCGAGTGCTTCACCCCTCTTGAAATCACTATCATTCCTCAATAAGAACTGATCATCACGAATAGCGGGAATGGCAGCATCTTCTTTCTCAATAAAGTATTTTTCGAAGTCATGCATATAGCGAGCCTGCATGAATAGATTGGATGGAATAACGAGTGCTCCCGGAGTGGATTCTCCCTGCATGTCAATAATCCGTGAATTGCGAATTCTCCCCAGATGGGATTTTATCTTCTTTCGATAAAAATTATATTCTCGATCTGAAAGTCGCAGGTATATCTCTCTGAAACCAGCAGTGGCAAGTATAAAAATAGTGCGCTCAAGCGGATATAAGCCGCATATCTTCTTATCATATGGGTATGGTTGAACATCAGAAGTGATAATAGCAATGCGATTCATAATATCAGTACATATTCACCGCTTCAGAAGAACACATCACCGTCTCCCGCTGCGGAACAGTAGAACAATCCTGCCGGTCACGAAGCATCTTAGGGAATTGCAACATACATATTATTGACAATAAAATATTCAAGTCTATTTTACAGAAAAACGAACATTATCTCGATGCGAAGCAGGAAGATTGACTGCATCGTTCTCCTGCCGTGCAGCAATGCGGATGTCCTGCAGACCATCAAAGTATTCACGCAGCCAGGTACCCACCCGCCATCCGAGGGATATCTCGGGATTCACGTACCCCTTTTCCCGTGATAATAATGCTAATTCAATTGGCACCAGCATGATATTACTCGTGTCTGTCTTGTTAATGTCGTGTTACTATATTTAAATTTGTAACACTGAGACTGTTTCATTGATACCCGGTATATGTCAAATACTTTTCTCAATTACATATTTAAACGTA
>CAZZCF010000067.1:0-21081 GCA_964652955.1 uncultured Leptospirales bacterium | reverse complement strand
GGCAAAGTCGGGTCTTATCCGATTGCTTCAGCATACTATTTTCGGAGATATCAAGATACAGAGGGCATGAGATCGGTTCAGGGCGGCACCGGCATATTCGCAGAATGGATTTGGAAAAGGAAAAATACATATCTCGAGCACTGAGAAAGGATATGAGCAGTGATCCCATCAGAGGGGAAGAGGAGTCCCCGTCCGCATCTGTCGATACCCCGAACGGTGAGACGGGAGCCGGGCTCGATCTCAAAGGCCTTTTTGAGGCCATCCTCTTTATGTCGAATGAGCCTCTCCCGCTCTCCTTCTTTGTCAAGCAGCTCGGAGTTGATCCCACTCAATCGAGGATACTGCTTGATTCTCTCATTGATGAATACCATGAGCGGGGCGGAGGGATCAAGCTTATCGAGATTTCGAACGGCTATCAGTTTGTTACAAGTGAACGGTATGCCGATCACCTGATACGTATAATGGGTTGCAAGAAAAGAGAGCGTCTCACCAGGGGGATGATGGAAACCCTTGCCATCATCGCCTACAAGCAGCCGGTTGTGCTGGCGGAGATTGACGAGCTCCGAGGTGTCTCTTCGCGAATGATGGTTGTCAATCTGATAAAGAAAAATCTCGTAAAACCGGTTGGCAGAAAGGATCTTCCCGGCCGCCCGCTCTCCTATGGAACGACCGACGATTTTCTGAAGTTTTTTGGCCTGAACAAGCTCTCGGATCTGCCGAAGCTCTCCGAAATAAGGGAATTTAATCTTGGTGAAGAGGAATGAGGTATGGAGAAGAAACTCGAAGAACTCGATAAATCGATTATTGAGCTTATTTCAGAGCGGTCGAAGCTCTTCGTCGAGCAGGTTAAAAAGCGGGGGAGCAGCCCTGTCGATGCCTTTTCACCTATGGATCGCATGAAAACCTTTGAGTTGATAGAGACCTTGAACAGTGGACCCATTTCAGATGAGCTTTTAAAGAAGATTTATGGTGAGTTAATCTCCTTCTCAATTTCGGCTGCGCAGCCGTTGAAGGTTGCCTATCTCGGCCCCGAGGGAACATTCACTCATATTGCTCTCCTTGAAGTCTTCGGTGAATCGGTCGTTTCGGTACCGCAGAAGACAATCTCGGATGTTTTTAGCGAGGTCGAAATGGATGCGGTACCTTTTGGAATCGTCCCTATTGAGAACAGTTCCGAAGGTGCGGTGACCTATACCCTTGATGAGCTCCTCGAGACCGATCTCAAGATTGTCTCGGAAAACTATTTGCGGATTTCTTACAGTTTAGTATCACTCTGTACCGATCTGAAGAGCGTCAAGAAACTGTACTCTCATCCGCAACCACTCGGTCAGTGCAAAGGATGGTTGCGAAAGAATCTCCCCACCGTTGAAGTCCATCATGTGAATTCAACCTCGATGGCTGCCGAGACCGCTTCCTGGGATAAGTACTCGGCGGCAATAGCCTCCGAGATTTCTGCACGGATCTATAAGCTCAATATCCTTGATCAGAACATTGAAGATTCGAAGCACAACTATACGAGATTTCTCGTCATCGGGAAGAAAGATCATCCGCAGACGGGAAATGATAAGACATCGATCGTATGCTCCGTTAAGGACAAGCCCGGTGCGCTCTATAATATGCTCCGTCCCTTCAGCGAGCTGGGTATCAATATGACCAAGATTGAATCACGGCCGAACAAGAAAAAGACATGGGAGTACCATTTTTTCATTGATTTTCAGGGTCACAAGGATGATAAAGACGTGGAAAAGGTTATGGCGGCCGTGAAGGAGGAGACCATTTTTTTCAAGATACTGGGATCCTATCCGGCCGGTACCTGATACGTATTACATTCAGACCGGTATCAGTGGTATGAAGCGGAGCATTATGTATGGTTATCGTGCTCAAACAGGGTGTTACGCAGGAAGAAGTCGATCACATTGTCAGGAAGATCAGATCCTTTGAATTAATCCCTCACGTTACTGCCGGTGTCGAAAGAACCATTATCACTGTCATCGATGATCAGGAGATACTCAGAGAAAAGCCGCTTGAGGTTCTGGCCGGCGTTGAATCGGTCAAGTCCATTCTCCGGCCCTTTAAGCTGGTAAGCAGGGAGTCGAATCCCGACAGAACGGTCATCAGGATTGACGGTATAGAGATCGGTTCGAAGAAGATTGTTGTTATCGCCGGTCCCTGTGCGGTTGAGGGTGAGCGGGAAGTTATTGAGCATGCCAGGATGGTGAAGGAGGCAGGGGCGGTGCTGTTCAGGGCAGGTGCCTTCAAGCCGCGGACGTCTCCGTATTCCTTTCAGGGTTTGGGGGAAGAGGGATTGCGCTATATGGCAATGGCACGTGAGGAAACGGGCCTGCCTCTGATCACCGAGGTGATGGATCCGCGTGATGTTGACATGGTTGCTTCCTATGTGGATATATTGCAGATTGGCACCAGGAACATGCAGAATTTTAATCTGCTCAAAGAGGTCGGAAAGACTCAGAAACCGGTTCTGTTGAAGCGCGGGATGAATTCAACGGTAAACGAATTTCTCATGTCTGCTGAATATATTCTGGCACAGGGGAATCGGAATGTTATACTCTGTCCCAGGGGAATCCGCACCTTCGAGGATATTACCAGGAACACTCTTGATGCGGGTGCTGTCCCCGTTATCAAGGAGATGAGCCATCTGCCGGTAATCTGTGATCCCAGTCATGCGATGGGATTAACGAACTACGTTCCCGCTGCTGCCATGGCGTATATCGCGGCGGGAGCTGATGGAGTAATGGTTGAGGCGCATCCGGATCCTGAACATGCGCTCTCCGACGGGCAGCAGTCACTGGACTTTCAATCACTGAAGGATCTGATAACAAGACTGCGGAAGCTCGCGCAGGCGCTGGATAGAGATATCTATTGATGATTACCCGTGTTGCTATATTCGGACTGGGACTGCTCGGCGGCTCCCTCGCCAGGGCATTGAAAGCCCTGGCCCCGTCCATAACGATAGCTGCCCATGGGAGGAATCCCGAATCGATTCGTGTCGCCTTCCGGGAGAAGATAGTGGATGAGATACATCCGCTGGACGATATCGATATCCGCGACGCCGATCTCTGCGTCATATCGACCCCCGTCGTGGTATCGATGGACATTATCCGGGGACTCCTGGAATCGCCGGCGATCGGTGAGAAGACGCTTATTATCGATGTGGGCAGTGTTAAGAAATCCATTATCACTGCTGTGGAGAAGTTCGAGCGGGCTGACCGTTTTGTCGGCTGTCATCCCATGGCCGGTTCGGAACATGCCGGATATGATCACAGTCGGGAGGACCTCTTCCGCAACGCACCGGTTCTCATCACTCCGCACCAATTGAATACTACCGATGATATCCGTGAAATTTCTGAATTCTGGAAGATGATAGGGGCGCGGCCGATAATCGTTCCGGCAGACATGCACGATCAGGTTGTTTCCTATACCAGTCACGTTCCCCATATTGTTTCCAGTGTTTTTATGAAAGTGATAGAGGAGTACCTGAAGAGCGAGGGGCCTCGATTGCGGGATAACCTCGAATCGGATGCGGAGGGATGGCAGGAATCGCATGATGGCCTGGAGTATTTTCTGGGAAACGGTTTCAGAGATTTCAGCCGCCTGTCTGCAAGCTCACCCGATATGTGGAGCGACATCTGTGAACTGAATCGAGAGAATATTTCTCGAGCACTGGAGACGGTGATTCTTCATCTGCAGAAGTTCAGAAGCGCCTATCTTGACCGTCATGATGCCGATGCTCTCAGGAGCTTTCTGCGGGAGGCCCGGGATTTCAGGCGGGGGCTCTCATTGTGAATTCATCTGAAATCGTTATCGCTGTCGATGGACCTGCAGGTTCCGGGAAAAGCAGCGTTTCAAAGGAGGTCGCAAAGCGACTGGGGATATGGTATATTGATTCGGGAGCCATTTATCGGGCAGTGACCTGGTATATCCTTGAAAAGCATGGTGCGGTTGAACGGGGGAAATCATATGTTCATGATATTGAAGCGTGTACCATTGAACAGCACTTCACCGGGAACGGTTCTGCTGTAACTTTTGTTAATGGCCGTGATGTATCCGATCAGATTCGTACCGAAATAATTGCAAAGAATATCGGTATTATCTCTGATGATCCGGCAATACGCAATCTGGTAAACAGGTTGCTCAGGGAGTGGCGCAAACGGAGAACGATTATCATGGATGGGAGGGATATCGGTACCGTTGTGTTCCCCGATGCCGAGATAAAGATTTTCCTTGATGCTTCAGTTGACGTTCGTGCACGGCGAAGGATTTTAGAGTATCAGGAAATGGGAAAAACTGTTGACGTAGATGATATCTCTCAACAGATTATCCAGCGTGATAAAGAAGATCGGAGCAGACCGGTTGGCAGACTGTACAAGGCCGATGATGCTATTACCATTGACACATCGAATATGAGCAGGGAGGAGGTTGTGCAAAAAATAATAGGAATTATAAGAAATCGTTGCCAGACTATTGTATAAGTCGCATAGTGCGGTTGAAAACGCGTGAGATAGGGTAAGGTTATGGATAAGTATTCAGAGAGTGATAACGATATCAGCATGGAGCATGTGGTCAATGCAACGAATGACGTCGTTGAGCCGAACAGGATTATTCAGGGTGAGATAGTGACGATTGATGATGAGTTCGTATATGTCAATGTTGGGACCAAGTCCGAGGGGAAGGTAAGCCTCGAGGAGTTCGAAGAGGCGCCTGCTGTAGGAAGCATGATTACTATTATGCTGATGAACAAGAGAATGATTGACGGGATGCTCGTTTTTTCGAAAATAGCAGCGGAACGCGAAGAGAAATGGCTGAAATTCATTGAATACTACCGTCAGGGGAACACCACCATTCTGGGAACGATAAAGAACACGAATAATAATGGGATCGTTATCGATTGTGATGGGATGAATGCATTCCTTCCCTTTTCTCAGGCCGCAGACCTCAAGGTGAGAAAGCGGGGCGAGCAGGGTCCCTATGAGTTTAAGATCAAGAGCATCGATAATCGGAAAAAGAGTGTTGTTCTCTCACGGAAGGAGTTCGTTGAAGAGGAACGACAGCGTCTCTGGGATAAGTTCACTTCACAGTATGCTGTTGGAGATGTTGTCGCGGGTACGGTGATAAAGCTCATTGAATCCGGCGCGCTGGTTAACGTTAACGGGATTATCGCGAAAGTGAACAAGGATGATCTGTCCTGGAGAAAGGTCTTCAAAAAGAAGAAGATTCTCAAGATACGTGAAGAGCGGGATTTCAAGATTCTTGACCTCGATCATGCAGAGAAGAACATTGTGCTGGGCATTAAGCAGCTCACTGAAGATCCCTGGGAGCGCATTGAGGAGAAGTATCAGGTTGATCAAATTGTATACGGCGAGACGGTTACGGTCGCAACCTTTGGTGTTTTTGTTGAGATTGAGGAAGGGGTTGAGGGTTTAATCAGCGCTTCGAATATCTCATGGACGAAAAAGAGCGTCAACCCGAAGGAGCTCTATCAGAAGGGGCAGCGCGTGGAAGCCGTGATTCTTGAGATTGAGAAGGAGGGGAAGAAGCTCTCGCTCGGTGTGAAGCAGCTGACCCCCAATCCGTGGGAAACCATCGATGAGCGGTTTCCCGTCGGTTCGGTACTCAAGAAGAAGATAAAGAAAATTATCAATTACGGCATATTTGTCGAATTGGAAGATGATATAGATGGAATGATTCATGTTTCGGATATAACCTGGGACAAGAGCGTGAAAAATCCCATTGCACCGTTTCAGGTAGGCGATGAGATAGAGTTCAAGATTCTTGAGATCAGAAAAGACGAGATGAAAATATCCTGCGGCATCAAGCAGCTGTTAAAGTCGCCGTGGGAAGAAATCAAGGAGAAATATCTGCCTCGTTCGAAGGTTTCAGGGGTGATATCGGGTATTGCGCCCTTTGGGCTCTTCGTCAGGTTAGAGGATGGAATCGAGGGGCTTGTTCATATATCTGAAGTCTCTCAGAGAAAGATCAGCAATCTGGAGGATGCTTTCGAGACGGGAACTCCCGTTGAAGCTATCGTACTCGGTGTCGATGTTGAAAAGAAGCGACTTTCCCTGAGCATAAAGCACTTTGAGATAATTTCCGAAAAGGAGGATCTCAACAGGGTTCTGAATTCGGCGAGCCCCGGGAAAGTTACTATCGGTGATATTATCAAGAATAAAATGGGAGAATAGATACCTTCTATGGCGAGAAGAGAGATAGAGATACAGCGCAATATCATCGAGAAATCATTGATGTTTCTCAAGGATTCCTTCAGGAAGAACCGCAAAGCATTTTTGTACTCCCTGGGTGGAGCTTTGCTTGCCATCCTGTTCATCATTATCGGATTTCTCTACTATGATATGAAAGCGACCCGTGATCTCGTTGCCTTTGAACGAGCACTTGATGAATATCAGGAAATCACTGATGACGCGGAGAGAAAGGAACGCGTCCTCAAGACGGTTGCGGAGCTCGATAAGCTCGTCGCTTCATCTCATTGGGGTTTTGTGAATGAATATGGATCGTACATAATCGGTAATCTCCTGTACACTGAGAATATGTTTCAGGAGGCGAAGAAATATTATCTGCAGTTCGTCGATGAATCGCCATCATCGTTTTTCGCGCCACTCGCGCTGCAGCAGGCAGCGCGATCGGCTGAGATGCTCGGTACTGTTGATGAAGCCCTTACCCTGTATCAGCAGCTTGAGAGCGAATACGGTGATAGTCAGTTCGCGGATCATATATACTACAATCTGGGAAGAATATATGGCAGGAGGGGTGATATCTTCAAAGCGCGCGAGTACTATAACAGGGTGATCATCTCCTTTCCACAATCGCTTTTCTCAGAGAAAGCCAAGAAGAATCTCTTTCTCCTCGGCGCAACCGACACCGTTCAGAAAGGGAGAAATTAAATATATCTTGACAGCGTGAGACGTGACGGTAAAAGGTTCCGCATGGCCATTTTATCCGTGCCGATGAGCACCGGCATGTCAGTGCGGGCCGTTATCTGTGGAGCAGTGCATAGAGTGAACCTGTCAAAAAGCATGACAGATATTGCAGGGTAAAGCAACACCGTGTTTATGCTAAAAGGCGGGGAGAGAATGGCCGTATTTGGTTTTCCGGCACTGCGAAAACTCACAAATGTATTCATGCAGTAAATTCAGTTCTGGAGTTAAATCGTGGCTGTACCAAAGAGAAGAAAATCAAAATCGAAATCCCGTATGCGGAGATCGCATGATGCCATCGGGAAACCGAACCTGAGACCGTGTCCTCGATGTGGTGCCTATGTGCTCCCACACCGGGTTTGTCCTGAGTGTGGTCACTATAAAGGTCAGCTGGTAATAGAGCCGAACGTTAAAATAAAAGAAGCGAAATAGCGGGATTCTCCTGAGAAAACGGCATAAGGAGCAGCGGTATTCCAGGAGCCCGGTTTCTATTATATCTTGACAGGGAGTTCAGATGCTTTATTATGGGTGTTCAGTGTGTCACGCCGGGATAGGATTTCAAGGCGAAAACCCGTCGTTTGCATTATCAAGAGGAATTCCCGTGAAGACCTCTATATCGCGCGTTCTCTGATATGGTGTGGAAGAATAAGTAAAGGAGGAGAGTAGGGTAATGGCGGTAGATTTTGAAAAGATAAAAAAGATTATCGTCGATCAACTCGGGGTCGATGAGTCTGAGGTTACCCTTGAGGCCTCATTTGTTGATGATTTAGGTGCAGATTCGCTTGATACAGTTGAGCTCGTTATGGCGCTCGAGGAGGAATTCGGTATTGAGATTTCTGACGAGGATGCAGAGAAGATTATTACCATCGGTGATGCTATAAAGTATATCGAGTCCCATTCTAAATGAGCGGATGTATCATTTCGGTTTTTATCGTATAATGGATAATGACGATAAAAGTATTAATGGAAAAAAGAGAAAAAAGAGCAGATATCGGCAACTTAATCGTTTACAGGGCGTTATAAAGGTACGATTCAAGGACAAGAGCCTGCTCAATCGAGCGTTGACCCATCGCTCCTTCGTGAATGAAGCAAATTCCACTATAACAGACAACGAGAAGCTGGAATATCTTGGAGATTCGGTACTCGCTCTCGTGGTGAACGAATATCTTTTCAAGCGATTCGGCGAGTATCATGAGGGGGATCTCGCCAAAATTAAATCAGCAGTTGTATCGGAGGCCACCCTGGCCAAGGTGGCGCTGGAGTTAAAGCTGGGGAGCTTTTTACAGATTGGGCGCGGGGAGGAGCAGAGCGGAGGACGCGACCGTTCTTCGATTCTCGCGAATACGCTCGAAGCGATAATTGGTGCAATCTATCTTGACTCGGGCCTGAGAGAGAGTAAGCGATTTATTCTCAGTGTTCTGAAGAAAGACATTGAGAGAATAGATAACCTTTCGTACAGTCGTGATCCGAAGACAACTCTTCAGGAATATGTTCAGAAGAAGTATAAAGAACGACCGCTCTATGAGGTAATTGAGGAAGTCGGTCCTGATCATCATAAACAGTTTACCGTTAAACTTTTCGTATGCGGAAATACGGTATCGACAGGCATCGGGAGCAGCAAGCGGAAAGCGGAAATGGATGCTGCGAGAAAAGCTCTCGAGGGGTTATACATAGGAGAAAAATCTATTTGATTTTCAACAGGGGGACATTGCGAATACGTGTCGCGGCCGTCCTTGTCAGGGAAGGGAAAATCCTGCTCATCGCTCATAAAAAGGGCAGGAATGTGTACTGGTTGCTTCCCGGGGGAGGGGTTCATTTCGGTGAATCTCTGAAACAGGCACTGAGGCGGGAGATTAAAGAAGAGCTTGGCATATCAATTCGTGTCCATGATCTGGTTTTTATCAATGATTCCATCGAACCCGGCAACCGGAGGCACATACTCCATATATGCTTTAACAGCACCTATGAAGAGGGGGAATATCAACTGGGCAGGGAGCGGAGGCTCTATACGTTTCGTTATTTTTCCGAAGAAGAGATTGCTAATCTCACTATCTTTCCCCCGGTGAATAGAGATATCATTTCCCTTTTACAGGGAAGGGGTATCGAGGAGATATATCAGGAAAAGAGATGGATCCCGCTGTAAGAACCATTCCGGTTGCCTTTGCAGACAACGCATATACCATCCTGATCGGGAGTGATATCCTTCACCGCCAGAACCTGAAGGAGGTTATTCCACCCGCCGACCGCGTCGCGATTATAGCGAGCGCCAGGGTCTATGAGCTCTATCGAGATCGCATTCATAAGGTGCTGAATGAATGTAAACCTGCAGATCTCATGTTTATGGAGGATGGGGAGGAGTATAAGAACTATCAGTATGCCGAGCATTTTTTTGAGTGGCTTCTCAAGAAGCGATTTTCGAGAAAGTCGCTCATGGTAGCCATCGGCGGCGGGGTGGTCGGTGATTTTGCCGGATTTATCGCTTCAACGTTTATGCGGGGTATATCGATAGTACACATCCCGACAACACTCCTGGCTATGGTTGATTCGAGTATCGGCGGCAAGGTGGCAGTGAATATCTCTGCGGGGAAAAACATTGTCGGCACTTTTCATCAGCCGGCACTGATTATTTCTGATATCTCCTTCCTGGATTCTCTTCCTGAGAGAGAATTAAAGAATGGCATTACCGAGACCGTCAAGCATGCCCTCCTGGGTGAACGCGAGCTTCTCGATATACTCCGCAATCATGATCTCGGATCGATTGTGCAGGATGGCGTTCTCGAGCGGCTGGTGTTCCTCTCGGCACAGTTCAAGTCGAGAGTGGTCATGCAGGACGAGCGGGAGAGCGGCCTTCGGTCTATACTCAATTTCGGGCATACGGTCGGCCATGCAATCGAATCGGTTCTGGCCTATCGGGGAATTACGCACGGTGAAGCGGTTGCCATGGGCATCAGGGCAGCGATGTCCATATCACGGGAGATCGGCTGGTTGGGTGATGAGGATATTGCGCTCTATGATGAGCTGGTGCAGCGATACGATCTTATCCATCATACCCGTGCGCTCGACCAGACCGAGCTGCTCGAGCATATGCGCTATGACAAGAAGAATTATGACGGTCGTATTCATTTTGTTCTCATGAAGGGGATAGGCGCTCCGGTCTACAATCAGCGGGTCGATGAGGAGATAATCAGGAAAGCGCTTTCATCGCTGGTCCCCTGACGTGAAGTTTAAAAAATAACCGTAAAATCAATGGCAGGGTTTTTTCAGTAATTACGGTATGAAGAAATTTACTCTCCGAGTTGAGAAAAGATTTGCTCTCTTGGTGAGGATGATAAGTATACATAAATAATTTCAGCGGCGTTTGCAGCTTCCTCATTGTAGCGGAAACCGATTGAGATGAAGAAGAGCATACACCTTTGGTGATATTCCGGAGCATATCGGAAGCGGAAAAAACTGAGATTATTTTCAGATGAAAATATTAAAATTTTAATTGATTTACATGGGTATTTGTGTTACGTACTGTAGGGTTTTGGGAATTATATCGTTTCTACTCTCGGGTAGATTTTATATGATTCATTTGTTCGATAAGCATACCGCGAATTGCTTAATTGTCATGGCAAACAGTGAAAAGCATTTTTGCCTTTTTTTGTGTTCACAGGGGAGTATTGAATTTTATAAAGGTATACTCTATAGGAATTATACGCTCCCTTATATTGTAGAAAAGGGGAAGTCATTTCATGAAGAGGTTGAAGACGGGCGTAATCGGTGTGGGTCATATGGGGCAGTATCATGTGAATGTCCTATCTTCTCTTAAAAATAAGTTCATCTTGAGCGGAATCTACGATACGAATATTGAACGGGCACGGGAAATATCGGAAAAGTTCGACACAAAATATTATGATACTATTGATGACTTATTCAAAGTTGTCGATTCGGTTATAGTAGCCGTCCCGACAAATTTCCACTACATGTATTCATTGATGGCTCTCGAGCAGGGGATACATATACTCGTTGAGAAGCCGGTAACTCAGACGGTCGAGGAGACGAGGAATCTTGCCGATATGGCCCGGAGGAAAAATCTTGTCTTCCAGGTCGGACATGTTGAGCGATTCAATGGGGCAGTACAGGAGCTCTATAAAATAGTCGAGAAGCCATTGATTATCGAATCCCGACGGTTAAGCCCGTTCACGAGTCGGGTGAAGGATATTGGCGTGGTGCTTGACCTTATGATTCACGATATTGATATCGTGATGAATATCGTAAAATCGCCGGTTGCCGCAATAATGGCTTCGGGGGGCTCTGTCTTCACGGAACATGAGGATTACGCCAATGCGATCATCCAGTTCGAGAGCGGGTGCATCGCGACGGTAACTGCATCGAGGGTGACGCAGAGGAAGATCAGAACACTTGCCGTCAGCCAGGAGAAATCATACATTTTTCTTGATTATGCCACGCAGGATATTCATATTCACCGGCAGGCGACACAGGCTTTCCTCCTGACCAGGGAGAAGATCAAGTACAGCCAGGAGGCCTTTGTTGAAGAGCTCTTTGTGCATAAGGAAAATCCGTTAAAACAGGAACTTGAGCATTTTTATGAGTGTGTACGCAACAGTGAGCCTCCCCTTGTTTCGAATGAGGTTGATATAGCCATCCTTAAAACCGCGCTTGAGATTGAAGGACTGATTCGGGAGAACAGGAGACAGCAGAAGAAATTTAAGGCAATCAATTGATCTCATGCAACGGCGCGATACCGCGATGCGTGCATCGACATGCAGGGCAGCGTGATGCAATTACCGCGCCGGGAATCGCGCTGCGGCTTGATGCATATACAGAGAGGTGATGAGGCATTGACACAGGCTATACAGTTTTCAATAGACGAATATGAGGGGGTCAAGATCGTTCGCCTCGGCGGCAATATATCAAATGTCACCAGGAACGAATTTCTGAACATTATCAATGAGCTGACGAAGAAGAACAATATCATCATTGATCTGAGCAATGTGGGGGTTTTCACCTCTTCGGGGCTGGATGCTCTCCAGAGTGCGAGTATCGAGGCGAAAGCGCATAATACCCGGGTACTTCTGCTGGGGGCGAATGAGAGTCTGATTAAAATGGTTGAGATACTCGATGTCTATGATGATTTTATCTTTGTTGAAAATGTGGAAGAAGCGATCACCAAATTGAAATACTATATCTGATACTTCTCACCCGGCTGCTGCATGTTCGTTCTCTCTCCTCAGTTCTCAGGGAAAAAGTGTATGTTCGGCCTTCCGTTGTAAATGTTCTTCGAGAGGAAGACATCGGGGTCGAAGTATTCCCTGATGATCTCGATATCTATCTTCAACGGTTCCTCCACCATCTCAAGATGCCCCTCCTGTAACAGAATCACCCTGTCAGCGGTCTGGAAGATGAAGCTGAGATCGTTGAGTGCAAGTATGACCGTGCGCTCGCCGCCCATGACATATCGGTGAATTGCTTTATGGAGCAGCGAGAGGGTGTGTATATCGAGATCCGATGTCGGGTTGTCGAGCAGGAGTATGCTCGATCTCCGTGAAAAGGCGAAGGCGAGCATCGCTTTTTTCAGAATGCCATCGGAAAGACAGCCGAGAGATTCATCCCGGTAGGGGGTGAGCTCAAATGCCTCGATGGCCTCTTCGACAATCTGAATATCGTAATCGGAGAAGGGATTGAACAGTTTCTTGAAGGGAAGCCGGGCGAGAAGGATAAAGGTGAACAGCATCTCCTCGCTGTTTTCGGGAAGGGATTGTATGGAGTGTCCGATATGCTTCAGGCGCTCTTTTCGGGAGAACGATTGGAGGGGTCTCTTGTTTATCAGGATATCACCCGCAAAGTCTCGTATCGCACCTGAGAGCAGGTTCAGAAATGTCGTTTTACCCGAACCCGCTTTTCCGATTATTCCGACTATCTCACCGTCATTGATGCTGGTGCTGATCCCCTTGATTACCTCCTTTTCCCCGTATCGGTACCGGAGGTCCTGTATTTCGATCATGGATTACTCTCCTCTTCTCTGAGTTCGATAGTAGAGTGCATAGGTCATCACCGGAGCGATTGCGATGATGAAGATCGGCTCTCCGCATGCGGCGATGGCCACAAGGATCTGTATGTATATCATGATGCAGATAAAACGCAGTAAATCGGTTTTGAAATTGTCGGGGCGTGACTTCCCCAGGTAGGGACCGATCCCACCGAGCCATCCGATGAGGAGGAAGATAACGGTGAAGAGGAGATCGCCGAGGAATCCGACCCCGCGGTGAAACAGCCGATAGCTCCAGCCGGTTGTCTCGAAGTATGCGCTGCCCTGTGCGTGGAGGGAGAGTTCGTACGAAAATTCCAGTGAGAGATACAGGAGCAGGAGTACCAGAATGGCGAGCACCAGTATTCCGTACAGATTTTCTGCCAGGTGGAGCCCGTATCCCATCACCAGGGGAGCCAGTTCCGCAAGGTGAAAGGCGCTGTCGGACAGGAGAAAGAAAACGAAGAAGATGATTACAACCGCATTAATTATGATGCCGACGGTACACTGATCTCTTCTGCGATGAAGGGCTTTCGAGAATGCATTGATGATCATAAAGGACAGGAGTGTTGCGATGATAATCATGCTGATATGCGATGTTATGAATCGAAGGACAAAGAAAATGGCAAGTGTGCTCCCTGCAGCGGCACCTGTCTGTAGATAGCCGATACGCAGCCGCGGAGTGACAGTCGGTTTCGTGAGGAGACCGTACAGGAGCGCAGCGAGGAGGTACAGTGCAGCTCTCTCGTAGGGGATATGTAATGCAACGATATTTATTAATACTGACAGGACGAGCAGGATGATCAGAAGGAGTGAGCGAAGTGCAATGTTATCTCTGATTGCCATTTATCTCCGATGATTGCTTCTTTTCTTGAACAACCTCTGATGCAATGTGCTTTAACGCCTTATCTTCCAGTGCCTTCTGGAGGAGCGTCTCCCGGTATGAGAGCTTCTGGAGCAGCTCTTTTGCCTTATCCCTCTTGCCGGTGAGCGCATAGGCTTTACACAATCGAAATCTGTCATCATCACCGAGGGAGAGCCGCTCGTAGTACGATATTGCTTTGTTATAGGTGCCGATAGTATAGAAGGCGTTTGCGATGGCGAGGCTCACCTCATGATTCTTATAGGCGTCGGGGAGCTCCTCCGCAATCTCGGCAACCCGTTGATAGCGCCCCTTTTTGTAGTATCCCAGAAGGAGCAGCTGAAAGGCTTTCTGATATTTTTGAGGGACCTCTTTCCTCCTCATCTGAAAGAGGGTGTCGAAGTATTTCGTATAGTGCGGGTCATCCATCTTGTAGTAGATGCTTCCGATCTGGAAGAGTATCTCGGGATTATTCTGATGTGACTTCTGGGCTTTCTGAAGCGTTTTCAGCGCTTCTTCGTAGTTGTGCTCCTTGATGTGGATTGCCGAGAGCAGGAGGAGTGGATCGAGTGATTCATCATTCAGCTTCAGCGCTGATTCGATATCCTCACGGGCGCGCTCGTATGTTCCCGTATTGTAATAGGACGTTCCGCGTTTCAGCCGGATGAGATATCGCGTGTTCTTGTTCAGAAAGCCGTATTCGAGAGCGCTGCTGAAATGCTCTGCTGCGCTGCGGTAGTATCCCCTGTTGAAGGAGATATCCCCCAGAAGGAGGTGTACCTCGCCATAAAATGGTATTCTCTCGACGATATCCCTGAACAGGGAGGTTGCTTCGCTCATCTCTCCCTTTTTGTATGCGATCATGCCTATCTCGAATTTCGCTGCAAGAAATGAAGCATCTTTATATAATGCATCCCGGAAGGCTTTTTCGGCCTCCGCAATTTTTTTATCCTTTTTGAGTTCAATTCCCTTCTGATATGATTCTGTCGCCTCTTTTTTGTCGCTCCACATGAGCTTGTTGATGAGATCTTCAACCTTCTTCTTCGCACCGGCATCATGGGTTCTGTTCCAGAATATCTTCAGGGATTTAACCATTGAGAGATAATCTCCCTGTCGTTCGGTCAGCACAATGAGGTTCCAGTATGCCAGGCGGAGGTACTTGCCGGATATTCGATTAATAATCGCTTTCTGATAGTATTCCATTGCCTTTTTGTAATTCCCTTCCCTCTTCTCTATTTCTCCCAGGAAGTAGTAAGCATTTCCGTTCTCCCGCTCTTCCAGCTCCTTCAGGAACATCTCCTTCGCCTTATCGTATTTCTTGTACATGTAGTAGCTGCGACCCCTGCCCAAATAGCTCGCGAGCAGAGTGCTGTTCAGGAGAAGAGAGAGAGTGAATAGTATAGCCGGTATGGTGATCCACCGTGATATCATAACGTATCCCTGCGTCCTATCATCCTCTCGAAGGTGAGAGGGCACTTAAAGGAGCACTGTAACTCAATTGCTTTATTGATGATGAAACGCGCACTGTCAAGATAATATTGCAGCAGGAAATAATTGTTTGACTAATCCGCTCGTCTGCTTTAGTGCATGGTACGGGAGCATCTGCCGATGATGTCGGAGGAGTCATCGGTGCCGTAAAGCTCTTTTCATCCCATTACCGCACTATAAAGAATTTATCCTGTACGTTGAGAAAAAACGGCAGGGCGTCGAGAAGGTCTTTTCCGTTTTACCGAATAGCTGACCGAGGAAGTGTACGAAGTCTCTATGGGTTCACAGAACTTGATACGATCGACAGGCGTTATCGCCCTCTCAACCTTCCTGAGCCGAATAATGGGATTTGTCAGGGATATGATCATCGCTCGCTACTTCGGCGCTTCACGTTCGCTTGATGGCTTTTTCGTCGCATTCAGAATCCCCAACCTGGTACGGCGACTCGTTGCGGAGGGATCGCTGACCATATCATTCATACCGGTGTATACCGAATACCTCGTCCATCAGGGACAGGAGGAGGCGCTCCGTTTAGCCCAGAAAACACTGTCGTTGTTATTCCTTATTCTCATTTTCATCATTTTTCTTGGCGAAGTATTCTCACCGCAGATTGTTCGGCTCTTCGCGTACGGTTTCACGCAATCCGATGTGATACTTCTCACCGTCGATCTGAATCGAATGATGTTCCCCTATCTCTTCTTTGTGGGTCTGGTTGCCTTCGCCATGGGGATATTGAACTCGCACGGGTATTTCTTTGCCCCCGCCTTTTCGCCGGTCCTGCTGAATGTCGGATTCATCGTGGGCGCTGTTTTCTTCGGTCCGCTCTTCAGTGAGCCGCTCTACGGTCTCGCGCTGGGCGTCATCCTCGGCGGCCTGATGCAGCTCGTGCTGCAGATCCCCTATCTGATTCGATCCGGCTTCAGGCTTCGAATCTCGATCGATATACGGCATGCAGGGATACGAAAGATTTTCAGGATGATAGTACCTGCGCTTTTTGGCATAGCCGTTTATCAGATAAACATTCTCGTGGGTACCATACTCGCCTCAATGCTTCCCGGCGGAAGCATATCCTATCTCTACTACTCGGATCGGCTGACCGAAATCGTTCTCGGTATTTTCATTATATCCATCGGGAACGTTATTCTCCCGGAGATGTCGAGGATGTCCGCTCAGGATGATATCGAACGGCTGAAGGATCTGTATGTCAATTCAATCAGGATCGCGCTCTTTCTCGCAATTCCAGCAAGCATTGCCCTGATCGCGGTCGGGTTTCCCATAATCTCCGTCCTCTTCATGCGTGGCGCGTTCACCGCACATCATGCCGAGATGACCTACCGGGCGCTCCTGTTTGCCAGCCTGGGGATTCCGTCGCTTTCAATTTTGCGGCTCACCACTCCGACCTTCTATTCCCTGCAGGATACCAGGACACCGGTGCAATGTGCAACAGTCTCCTTTGTGGTTAATGCGATTCTCGGTTTTGTTCTCATGCGGACCCGGCTGCAGCATGCCGGACTCGCCTTTGCCAATTCCATTGCGGTGACCGTTCAGATTACTCTGCTCTTGTTTCTCCTGTTTCGGAGGATCGGGAATCTCAATGTGAAAGGGGTTGTTGCCGCCGCGTTGAAATCGATCCTGGCGGGGGCTGCGATGGCGCTCGTTATCAGGTATCTCTCGGGCGTGGTGAACTGGTACACCGATGCGCTGCGCGTGCGGGTGCTGCATCTCGGTATTATTATCGGTGCTGGCGGGTTCACGTATTTCCTCGCGAGTCTGCTGCTCGGAGCGGAGGAAGTGCGGTATCTCTGGAGCCGGTTCCGGAAGAATCGGTAGTGCGATGCCCTCTCATTTCCCGGGAGATCGCCGCTCCCCCTTCAGGTAGGTAACGGTGAGATTCTTTATGGCGGCGATGGCGCTCAGATATGAGAGGGGCATTTCGGTTTTCAGGTGATGATACGAGAAGGCGATATACCTGTTTGCCTTGCTTCGGGCGGGTCTCGTCGAATCGATGAGCACCCATCGCCCCTTCGTAAAAGCCTCAACCCACATGTGAAAGACAAAGACATTCTCCATCCCCGCGAACGATTCAGCGAGAATCATGCCAACCGCAGCGCGTGCCGGGATGCCCCGTGCTCGCAGGAGGGCAATGGTCAGGACGCTGTGCTCGGTGCAGTCCCCCGATCGCATTCGCAGGATGTCCCGTGCGGGGATAAGGGGTATGCCGATCTTCTTATGCACGATATGGGTATAGACGAAGCGTTCGATATCGGCGAGGGGGGTGCTGGAGTGCCTGAATCGCCCGGAGAGACGCTGTATCTCCCGGCTGTCGGTGTTCAGGAATCTGGTGTTCTGCAGATAAGAGGGCGAAACCGGCTGATCTCTGTGTTTGCCTTCTCCCGAGACGATGGTAATAACAACTTTCTCATCGGCAGCGACCACCCGCAGCACTCGCTGAAAGGGCGTCTCGGGAAGTGAGAAGTTCCGATCGGTGGACGAGAGCGTGTACCATGAAGCATGTTCAGTATAGACGTCTTCTTGCACATTGAGGCACCTGACGGCGTGAAAGGTCGCATTGAGCTCGCCGCCGACGCTTGACGGTACTCCGGTAATAATGATGAAAAACGCTATCAACCCCTGTAGTGCTCTCATTGCTTCATGATGCGTTCGAATA
The DNA here is from genome assembly GCA_964652955.1 of uncultured Leptospirales bacterium. Classification (GTDB taxonomy): domain Bacteria; phylum Spirochaetota; class UBA4802; order UBA4802; family JAKQUI01; genus CAZZCF01. The sequence goes on along the minus strand of CAZZCF010000067.1, from coordinate 3,082 downwards.
TGCTTCCTCTCACGGTCCTGTATGCTCATCCTGCAGGAGCGCGGAGTGCACCTAATCCTTGATGAGCACGATTGCCGTATTGAGCATTCTGATAACGGTTGTAATCATAATGCCGCGCTCATCGAGATACAGGTCGATACTCTTGACATTCCCGATTGATTCTGTGAGGTGAATCAATTGCCTGGATTTCCCGCCGATATCAATCCGCTCAATGCCAATGACGGTAATGGTGACGGGGATGAGTGATTCCTGCTCGATAGTGGGATCATAGATATGGCTCGTGAGCGTCAGTCCCTCTTTAAATTTCCCCTCGATTAATTTTGAGAAGAAGTAGTTCCCGTCCAGCATGAAGTCGCGGGGAAGGGTAAGGGTTGCGCTGCTGCTGTCGGCCCTGAGCGTTACCTTCCGGCCGTCGAAGGTGGCAACGGTGTTTATTTCCTGGGTTTCACCGCTGCTGATGATGCTATTGTGACTCTCGTATCGGACCGGCCTGAAGTCGAGCGTCTCGACAATGGTCTGTCGGGCGATATTGGTAACATCACCCACTTCCATGCGCAGCTCGGAGCGGATGATGTACTGTTTGTCGACAATGTAGTTTGATGCTTTGGCGGTACCGACGGGTACGTCGTTGACGAAGAGGGTATAGCTCCACTCTCCGGTCGGTATGCTCTTGGGAATGGCAGGGGTGCACTGGCACATTCCGATTATGATGGTGAACAGAAAGAAGAGATATATCTTCAGTTTCATCAGATCTCCCCGGTAAGGAAACTGTTTCACGTGTAGTCTCCCTTCGGATTGTTATATGCCGGAATACAGCGACATATTCATGAGTGCGAAAATAGAAATTGTTACGCCTCAGAGTATCTATCGTGCATGAAGTCTATCCGCCTCCTGCACCGATCAATACCGATGAGTGGCATTGACTTATCCAGCTCCGGCCCCTCCAGTCTCCCCGTGAGGATCGCCCTGAGCGGAAGGAACAGCTTCTTCCCCTTGAGACCGGTTTCCTCCTTAATCTGCTCCGGAAGGAGGCGCGCGAAGTTCTCTTCAGTGATATTGTGAATCGTGCGATGGGCAGCCGTGATAACCGCTCTCCCATGCTCTTCTCTGAGGAGACGATCGGCTTCCTCGTCGGGTTCTATGATATCATCCAGGAAGAAACCGATGAGTGATTGTATGTCGGAGAGGATCTCGCACTTTAACCGCAGCAGGGATACGACATTCTCAAGCCAGTCCCGTTGCAGCTCATCCGTATTATATCCCGCCGCTTGTATATAGGGGATGAAGAGATCCGTAATCCTGTCCGGCGGAGCGGTTCTGATATAGTTGCCGTTCATCCAGCGGAGCTTCTGAAAATCGAAGATTGCCGCGCTGCCGGAGAGCTTCTGTATGTCGATCTGATTGAAGATGTCGGTGAGGGGAAGGATCTCGTCGCCGCTTTCCGTTGCCCATCCGAGCATCGAGGTATAATTGAGAACCGCTTCAGGCAGATAGCCCGCTTCTCGATACCGCTGAACCGAAGTAATTCCGTGCCGCTTGCTCAGCTTGGTGCGATCGGGCCCGAGCACCAGCGCGTGATGAGCGTACTCCGGAACGGGGAGATTGAGCGCCCGGGCAATGAGTATCTGCTTGGGCGTGTTGGAGAGATGATCCTCTCCTCTGATGACATGGGTGATCTCCATCAGGGCGTCGTCAATAATCACGATGTAGTTGTACACCGGGGAGCCATCGGATCGGACGATAATGAAGTCTCCGCCGATATTCTCGCTGTTGAAGGAGATCTCCCCCTTGATGAGATCCTTTACAATAACCGTTTCTCCGTCGGGTATCCTGAACCGTACGGTGGGTATTCTCCCTTCGGCTTTAAACCTGTCCACCTCGGCGTTCGAGAGGTCTCTGCATCTGCCGGGATACACGAAGGATTTGTGTGGCGCTTCCTGTCGCATCGCTTCGAGCTCGTCCGGTGTGCAGTAACAGTGGTATGCCGCGCCCGTCTCAAGCAGCGCCTCGGTATAGTGCCGATAAATATCGAATCGCTCTGATTGCCGGTACGGTCCGCAGCTCCCGCCGACATCAGGGCCTTCATCCCACTGAATCCCGAGCCATCGGAGATCCTCCATAATCGACTCTTCGGATTCTCGCGTGCTCCGCTCCCGATCGGTATCTTCGATCCTGAGGATAAGGGTGCCCTGGTACTTTTGTTTAATGAGATAGTTGAGCATTGCGGTTCGTGCATTTCCAATATGCAGAAAACCGGTCGGGCTCGGTGCAAATCGTAATCTCATACGCTTCTCCTTGACAACGGCAGGTGGCGATCTCCACTCTCCGTTGCTCTGCTTGATGAAACAGCGCTCTCGTGAGGAAAAAGTGAACGGGTGTTATCGGAAAAGGAAATGAGCGATAGTGATGATGACGCTATTGTACCCCGCGAGAGCCTTCTGGACCGATCAATAGTCGTATGAGTGGACGGAGGGTTTGCCGGTGACAATCTCTTTCGTTTCCCGTTCAATCTTCTTCACCAGAGCCTGTACCTTTTCGATAACATCATCCTGTACAAGTACTTTCCCACACCGCTCGCACTGGTATGCTGGAATGTCTTCGATGATCAGAAGAAAATTTTCGCCGCTGACGCGATAGCAGCTTTTCCCTTCGGTTAAAATACCACCACAGGAACATTCCATTCGTATGCCTCATTATATTGCATAATACATTGGAGCAGCGCCGGTATGGGTGCTCTGCATTCAACAGGAGCATTATGAGTTTATGCTTTTTATTAATGTCAAGAGTAAATTGATATTCGATGGATAAATACCTTTCTGTTGAATCCATACGGCCTTCGGGGAATGCTCGAGTGATTGATCTCCTCCGGAGCCTTTCCCCGATAGCATTATTGTACTGAAACGTGCCGGTTAGGCGGAGATGCTTCACGATGTGGTTTTCTTCATAAGAAAACGCTTGATACAATAGCACACCGGCGGATAAACTATACACACCCTCGCACTGTCCCGGTTTCAAGCAGTGCAGAAGGAATTACAGATAAAACGAGTGAAAGAGATGAAAATAGCATGGGTTCTCTTATCGA